>CADAQV010000087.1 GCA_902790095.1 uncultured Lachnospiraceae bacterium
TTTTTGTGCTTATTATTCTTAATTCCCGAAAAGCTTATCATTGTCGGCCACAAAGACTTTTTTGATTTTGTTTCCTTTTGGAAGGTTTCCATTTTATGAATTATTTCTTTTTCATAAGAAGCGGTAATTTCAAATTCGTCTAGGGTATATTTGATCTCGCATACATTGATCACATCATCTTTCCTGTCAATCAAAAGATCTATCTGGGCACCCGGGCTTGTTTTTTTGCTGCTCCATGCATAATAATAACTGCTTATTCCCGCTATCCCCAATGCTTTCTTTATCTGTTTCGTGTGTAGCAGACATACCCTTTCAAAGGCAATTCCGCTCCATGCATAATAGGCAGGCGTATTGATATAATCCATCCACGAACAGATTCTTTGCTTTTCCATGAATGTCAGATGAAACAGGCTTAGAGAATCGATCAATTGATAATGAAATCCGGAATTGGGCTTGCTATAATCATGGTATTTGCGGATAAAACCACACTGTTCCAGATCTTCAAGGCAGCTCGTAAGTTCCTTTCCTCCTGTGATCCTATTATTTGACATCAATTCCGCCCTGGTACAGCCCGAATTTTTATGAGCCAATTCTCTTATTATCTCTATATATTTGTCAGCATTTTTAAAGAGTGATTTAAACAATTGATCAAATTCGTATCTTAATGGGCCGTTTTCATTAAAAAACAGCAGTTCTATATTTTGAGCCATACTGTATTGCGGCTTTAAATAGTTCAGGTAATATGGTATACCACCGAAAACCATGTATCCTTCAACTACCTGCCTGCGCGTCAAATTCATTCCGTTTGTTTTTAAAAGGGTTTCGCATTCTTCAAGATTAAATGGCATAAGATGTATCTGTTTGGTCAGGCGATTATAAAACCCGCCGGTATCTTTTACAACATTGTTTATTATCCATGATGTTGCGGAGCCGCACACTATCAAGACCAGGTCCTTTTGTGACGCCCCCCAGCTGTTCCAAAAATAATCAAGTGCACTCTTAAAATCAGATCTTGCCGTATCCATCCAAGGAAGCTCGTCCAAAAAGACTATTCTTTTTCCTGTTTTGTATTCCCTTTTTACTTTATCCGACGACAATACTTTTTCAAGACGCGAGAATGCTTCGAACCAGTCTTTAGGACTTGATTTGATCTCATCCCCATACTTTTCTAAAGCCTCTTTAAATATACGCAGTTGCTGCCTGGTATTGACATTTTTCACGCCCGTTGAATAAAACGAGAATGTGTCATTAAAAAATTCTTTGACCAGATATGTTTTCCCAACCCTGCGTCTGCCGTAAACCGCCACGAACTCCGCTTTTGAGCTGTTTAGTGTTTCCTGAAGCATTTGAATCTCTTCTTTTCTACCTACCATATTATCACCACCTTTCTTGCTTATATTATACATTTTGGGGAGTTATATGTCAATAACTACGTTATAATTCCCCAAAACCTTGCTTTTTATATGTGTTTTGGGGAATTATAACGCAAAAATGACACCCTGGGACGGATACCGGGTGTCATTTTTTCATTTCTAGAATCCTTCGCTGCTCTCCTTTTTAAAGAAGACGAGCACGGTCTGCATCAAGAGCTTTATGTCGAGCCAGATGCTGTAATTCTGTATGTACATGAGGTCAAGGATGAGCTTGTCCTTGTTTGTGGTGTTATACTTGCCTTCTATTTGGGCGTAGCCGGTAAGGCCGGCCTTAACTTTAAGCCTGTATTCGTATTCTTCGTAGTTCTGGTCGAAGCCGTGGATGTATTTCATCTGCTCGGGCCTTGGGCCGACGAGGCTCATATCGCCCTTCAGGATGTTTAAAAGCTGCGGGAGCTCATCCATCCTTGTTTTGCGGATGATTTTTCCTGCTTTTGTCACACGGTCATCATCTGCGGACATGGGAAGGGTCTTATCAGAATCGCGCATCGTCCTGAATTTGTATATCTTAAACGGCCTGCCTTTTATGGTAGCTCTCTCCTGTTTAAAGAATATGCGGCCGTGGTCGTCCGTTTTTATCAAGATGGCGCAGACAAGCCATATGGGCGATGAAAGGATTATCATCAATAAAGAAACGAGGATGTCCAGTATCCTTTTGGCGACTCTTTGAGACATTGTAAGCTCAAAGCGGGGCGAATACAGCATCAGACTGTCTTCAAACATCTGGTGTTCGGCTGAGACCTCTAAAATATCGCAGATGTTCGGGCTGAAGTAGATGCTTTTATCGTATTTGTAGGCGTATTCCATGACATTTTCCCTGACAGACAGGGGGATGTCGTATGTGACCACGCAGTCCGAGTTTTTTACTTTTTCCTTCCACATCTGTTCATCGCGATAATCGACGACGGAATCTATGACGATGTTTTTAGAGCCCATTGCCGCCCTGATATTTTTTATCCCGGTATTTTCAGGTGTTATGACGCAGCACTTTTCGCCTGCATGGAGCTTGAAATAAAGCTTGTTGGCAAGTGAAGACAGAATGACTATTTCAAGGATCTGCAAAAGGACGGCCGCAAGCAGTAGCTTTTTTGCGGAAAGGCGGAATACATTGTCAGTGTAGGAGTTGGTGTTCATGAACATAAGGACCATGTAGGTCATGAAATCTGCCATGAAATGCACCAAAAGAAGCGAGTTTGTGACGTCCCTCAGCTTTCTTTTGCCTGTGTCAAAGCCGCCGAAAATGTATACGGCCGCAAAGGTCGAGATGGCGTATGTGACAAGCATTACGATGCTTGTTCTTGAAAGCCTTAAGACCTGCGGGTTGTCAAGCGACATAAGGAAGAAAAACGTTCCCAGCAAAAGTAAATATGTGATTTTTTTGATAAGACTTACCCGGAAACCACTGTTCATTTTTTTGTTGTCCAATCATGTTTATTGCAATATGCAGTAAAGCTTCTTTCTTTTACGCTGCACTGTTTTATATAATATCACAACTTATCTGCCAATAAAAGCGGAAATATTGCGGGGCTTTTCCTACAGCGCGACCTCAAAGCAGTTTCTGTTAAAGCTCATTGCAGTCAGGTGGTGGCTGTTTATGACCATGTTTTGAAGGAGAACGGGGGCGATGTAGCTTCTGAAGGATTTTATCTCCATATCAAGGTCAGTCAGATCCATGAGAATGCCGTTATCTCTGAATATAAGCGTGATCCTGTCTTGATGAATGTTCATGGCGCATTCGCCCATCGTTTCGCTGCCTGCGTTTTTTTCGTATATGAGCATCAGCGTTTCTTCAAAGATCAGCATTGTTTTGGCAATTTTCTTTTGTTCTATGCCGTTTTCTTTAAGGGTCTGTTCCAAAAGGTCCCGGTTTCTGACTATCTCATCGGGACATATCCTGTATTCGAATATGAAGCTTTTTACTTCTTTTTCCATGTCATTTAAAATAAGGATGTTCCCTCTGCCGTATTTTTTTACGACAATAAAAACAGAGAGGGCATAGGCAATCATCGATCCGATCGCAACCCCGGAGAAAAGACCCTCCGCGCCAAATGCCATCCCCATCGATATCACTGCAGGAATAACGGCGACGGCATCGCGGAGCACACTTATAAAGACACTTAAGGCTATCTTGTCGATCAGTCTGTAATATGACGAAATGAGATAGAGTATGCTTACAAAAATGAATCCGGGAGTGATAAGAAGCATGCCTATGCATGCGATCCTTTTTATTTCCGGGTCGCTTATGCCCAGCATTCCCGGCAGGACAAAGGTCATACCGGCCGTTATTATCATGGCTATGATCCCTTCGATCACCGCAGTGCGCAGGGCATATGACCATACATTTCTGACTCCGCGGTAGCATTTTTCAGCCAGGTATACGCTGATGATCGGCGTTATAGCCGAACCGACACCATCAAACAAGAGCAGCAACTCCTGAACTATCAATATGATCGATACAAGTATCAGCATACGCTCGCCGAAATATCTTGACACAAAGAGATTTAAGGCAAATGAAAAAAGCGACAGCGACAGATAGTTGCCTGCATCTACCGTGGCATAGCGAAGCGCCTTCCCAAAGATGGATACGGAAAAGTACAGATTCGGATGCAGCGTGTTGTTTTTTTTAAGAAGATGAGTCAGACTTAAAAGCAGTCTGACAACCACGGCAATGACGGACCCAAGTCCTATGCCTGCTATTCCCATAAACCTGCACAGGATGACCGAGCTGATCACATTGGTCAGCATTTCAACCACACCAACGATAAAGGCGGTTTTTTCATCCCCGTCTGCGAAAATACATTCGACAAATGTGTCGGAAATGGGGATCAGCATCAGCTCAAAACGCACCCAGAAAAAGTAATCCTTCAGCATTATTTTCAGGCCGTCTGAAATGTCAAAGCAGGAAATGTAAAAGTCTTCGAAGGCAGTCATGCCAAGAAAGATCATAATGCCGCCGAAAACTCCGACGCTAAGGCCTGTCCCAAAGATGCGGTCCGCCTGCTTTTGGTCAAACCTCCCCATCTCGCGCGAATAAAGGATGGGGATGCCGAGGGAAAGCATAAGCCCGATGAACATGCAGAGGTTGTATATCGGCGCTGTCAGATTGATCGCGGAAACCGCCTCGTCGCCCAAAAGCACCCCCGCAGCAAGGGAGTCAAATATCAGAAGAAGCGCATTGATCACGCTTGATATGGTAGCTCCTACAAGCATTGAATGGTATTTTTTTCTGATCATACAGGATTATGCTCCTTAAAATATAATCATATTGTTCCTGAAAAAATGGGCAGATGCCGTCCAACCGACGCCAGCAATTCCGAATCCTCGACATCTTCGGGCAAAAGAACGCCTTCCCTACGGTGTGCGATGACATATTTTATCGCTCCTAAAAGCGATGCCGACACCTGGAAAACAGTGGGCGTTTCGCTACGGCTGCTATCGGCTGCCATACGTGTATAAACATACCTTGGTCTGAAATTATCACCTGTAAGAAGTACCCCCACTGTCTCATCGCCTGAAAGAACGCGGTCATTGGTAATCAGCACAAATTTTTCGTTTTTTTCATGAAAAAGTGAACGCAAAGCAAGCTCGCATGGACGATACAGGAATAACACGCTCGGCGAATAGACCGGCCTGCCATCGCGGCCTTTTACTGTCAAATACCTGTATATGGAAAAAAGCTCTTCGTGGGGCAGGATATATCCTTCAAAATGCTTATTATTTGAGACCGCTTTCAGGCATGCCTCTTTGGCAGGGCGATTTAAAACCATTCTCCCCGGCCGGAAAGCAGCGCAGGGGCTGCAAAGCCCGGCAGTCTCAAACGCGGCTGCCACTGATCTTTCCGGTCCCTCTGTTCCGACCATAAATGTCGCGGGGCGGTTCATCTCCATCTCAAAATCACGCACATTCCAGGTGGAATAGAGTGCATTATTCTCTTCTTTTATGTTTGTTGCCGTAGTGTCAAGGTCTGTTTCTATAATCGTTCTTAAACTAAGGGCCCCGGCAAGACCGGGAAAATCGTTTCTTCTTAACAGCCCATCAAGCTCTGCCCTGTTTTCGGTCACAACCTCTCCGTCATCTTCTGCTACGATGTCCCGCAGGGCCTTCTTTACCATCACGCTTACAAGCCCCGGGTTGCAGCCAAACTGCAGGATGGATGTAGCAGCGTGCGGATATCGCTTTCCGATCTGCAGTGCCTGCGCAAGATGCATTTCTTCCGTGTCGCAGGTCTCCCCTCCGGCATCCTCAAACGAACCGTCGGCAGTCGAAAGGTAGTGTATGCCTCTTTTGCAGCAGACTTCCAAAAGCGCGCAGCTGTCGATGCCGTCGGCCAGTCCGAGCAGTATGTCTCCGGCTGAAAGTTTTTCCACAGTCTGCATATAATTTTTGCTGTTGACATCGATCCTGAAAGCGTTCCCGGCCTCCCCTCCATGCGAGACGAACCTCTCCCGCGCCTCATCGCTTCTGTCCGCCATATATATATCGCCGGGCGGGAAAATGCCCTCACTCGTCAGAAGATCGAAGACCGAGCTTCCTACCATGCCATATCCAAGTATAAGTAGTTTCATATTCAGCCGAAGACATTGAAGTCATAGGCCATTGTCCTGACCCATGTTCTTCTCTCATCCTCCCCTTGTTTACTCTTTATATCTTTTTTATAATATCACAAATCTTATGCAAATGCTATGGGTAACAATTTCTGTTTTTCTTACAATGTGCGGATCTGTTTTAAAAATGCTGCCGAAATCGAGTAGGAGGCGGTGACTAACCGCCGTCCTCTCACAACACCGTACGTACCGTTCGGTATACGGCGTTTTCAATAGTTGACGTGCACAGACTGAT
>CADAQV010000088.1 GCA_902790095.1 uncultured Lachnospiraceae bacterium
GCTGAAGTGAAAAGTTTATTTCCACTCTGAAAACGTCGGTCGGAGAAGTGGCAGTTACTCTTACAAAAATAAGACTACACCACGTTTTGACTGTACAAAAATGGAATTTATTGCTACACTTTACTTGATCACGGGTGACTAAAAGGCATTGAATACCTGTTTTTAAGCATGGCAAACAAGCGGAGTTTAGTCGAGCGTTTTAGGGGTGCAGGACTAAATTCCACTTAAAAGATGATGTTATGGAATGCCCTGACAGCCGCCTGTGATTGTTTTATTTTTTGAGAAGATATGGCTTGAGGATAATCTTATCTTTCTCTATATTCTGAAGACCGAAAGCCGTAAGCTTTTCAAACAAGTCATGGAACATAAAATCTGCCACATCAAGAGGACTTTTTCCGCCCAACTTTTCTACAGGGGTGGAATCAACATGACTGATGACTAAGTTTAAGGAACTCTGATCTACCAAGCCAAGTCCCCGCAGGTCTGTCCCTTTAGGAAGAATATATCGTAGTTCGATGTGTTTGTTTTCCAATGTGCCCTTTTGGCAGGACTGCATCGGGTCGCAGTAGAATACTCTCGTACGCCGCGAGCCATCCGCATCTGTTTCCATTGCTTCTGCGGCAGAGAATTCAGATCCCCTGTCGGTCAGCAGGACATGGACATATTTACAAAAGAGCTCCTTGCCAAGTATGCTTTCTAAAAGGTCAACACCCTGCTTCATAGAAAGAGCAGTTTTACTTTCGTGGTAAATAGCAAACAGGACACCGGCACATAAGAATTTAAATGTCTGCATGAAAGGGCCGTTTGTTTCATCGTTATAAACGGTATCCATCTGTGTCACAAAGACATCCGGATTATCTTCCATGTACTGTTTGTAATCCTTATAGGTTCGACCTTGCATGTATTTTCGGTCTTCCCTTTTCTTGTATCCGCGGGATTTCTTTTTGGAGATTTTGCGAGATACCTGACGCCGAAGATTCATGACGGTGATGCCGGCGACCTCGTGAAATACATCGCCTTCGATGTAGTTGTAAAGTGTCTTTTCAGAAATACCCAGTTCCGGATGGTCTGTAATGATTTGATAAGGAGACTGTCCCTGTTTAAGGAGCGGCCCGATTATGGAAGCTATAGTTTTAGCTTCTTGAACAGTAAGGTTCACTCCTTGACGAGAATCAACAAGGGTGGTCTCATAATTTCTCTGCGCGCTTTCTGGAGAATACTGGTATTTATCAAATCTACAGTGGTTCCAATTGGAACAACCGTTGCAAGCACCTGGCGAGCGGTCTCGTCTGGCACAACGGAATGGGGCATACTCGGGACAATCCGTGGTGCATTTGCGTCCAAAAACGCATCTGCGATAGTTATTACATTCGAGAGGCATCGGGCATTTATGTGTTAAAACACGATGAAGCTTGATTTCTTTTCCAACAGTAGACTTGTCTTTGCCAATAGTCTTTGCAATGGCGGTTTTGGTTGAGCCATTTATAATGCCGGTAAGGATAATGCGCCTTTCTTCAAGAGTCAAGTGTGTAAATGCGTTAGTAGAATTCATTGCAGCACCTGCCTTTCCGGCGGCTGTCAGATACATAAAGTGTAAGACTAATCGCAACATCTGTGCAAGTGGAAATAGGTGAAAGACTAAAATCCACTTCGCCCCCTTCAGAGTGATGTATTTGGTATAATACTTAAGATATGTCACGTAAATTATCAACTAAATATATAAATAGAATTTATAGGTATAACAGTGAATAAAAGGATTCGTATATGGATCACTGCGATGGGTATTGTCATTCTAACGGCAATAGTTGTAGTCGTAGCGATGTTTATAGATTGGAAAAGAACGGATCAGAGCAGAGAAATTGAAGCGCTTCGCGAGAGCCTGAAAACTCTCGAGGCTGCCGCAAACAAGAATCTTCCGACATATCCAATAGAGACTGAGGATTCGAAAGTCGAAAGCGAGGCGCAGTCGTCCGAAACGGCCATGGCTATTACGCACGATTACACCAAAACGGACGACACCGAAGATACGGATGACGAGACGGATGATGATACCGACGACGATACAGATGATGATACCGATGATGAGACCGAGACCGAAGAAGAGGATACATCTGTAGAGACCGAAGCCGAAACGGAAGATCCTTCCATGATGGAAAGCATCTCCCGCTACATTTCCGATCTTGAAAGCGAGAATTCAAGCCTGGCTGATGAAGTTATCGCCTTTAATGATTTCGGCCTGCAGGAGAGCGCCGTTATCGGAAGTCTTATGGCGGCCGTTGAATCGCTGCAGGGGGATGTAAACATCTGGCAGATCAACAGCGACTCTCAGTATCAGATAATTTCGCAGCTTCAAAGGCAAATAAATGATGCCACAGAGCACAATTCCCAGCTCGTTGCGGCAAACGAGGCATTATCGGCAATGCTTGCATCTGCACAGGCAGCGCTTGCCCAGCCCGTAACAACGCCCGAGCCGGTGACACAGCCTTCTCCGCCTCAGGACAATTCGTTCAAATATGTTGCCATAGGAAACAGTATCACCCAGCACATAGTAAATGACTACTGGTGGAATTCAAACGGTATGGCTGCATCCACCACGGAAAGCGACTATTTCCACAGAGTAACGGCTTATCTGCAGCTGCTTCACGGAACCGTGACAGCCATCCCGGTGCAGTATGTCATCTGGGAAACACAGTACAACGACCGAGGCGAGACTTATTTCGTCATAGATAATTATCTTGATGAATCGGTAAATCTCGTCACCATCCAGCTGGGTGAAAATGCAAACAATATCGATACATTTCAGCAGGATCTTGAAATGCTCATAAACCACGTGCATGCGCGCTGTCCCAAGGCACAGGTCATTTTGATAGATGATTTCTGGGGTATGGAAGGCAGGAGCGAGATGAAGAGAGCCGCAGCGGCAAACACGGGTGCATACTTTGCGGATCTTACGCAGATAAAGGATAATCCCGATTACTGCGCGGGACTCGGCTCCACGGTATATGACGCGGCAGGCAATCCCCATGTGATAGAGCATGCGGGAGTTGCAAAGCATCCCGGTGATAACGGAATGGAATATATCGCAAATGCAGTCGTAGCTTTGATCTGGTAGTATAAATTTTTTTTGGAGTGTAATATGAGAAAGTTCGGAAGGATAATGGCAAGGATATGGATAATCATAGGGATCACGCTTGTGGCGGTATTCCTTGCCCTTTATATAATGCTCGTTCAGTTTAAGGCGGGTCCGTCGGAGTCGGCAAAGAAACTCTTCATTACCACGATCCTTGAGACCGGCCAGATGAAGTTTTTGGCCAGATGGGTCTGCTCTGAAGAGGAGATAGCAGAGATTGTGGAAGGCAACAAGATGCAGGCCATGGATGATGATGTCGATACTTCGCTTATCAATATCAAGCCCGCAAAAGAGAGCGAAAGTGTTACGGTAGATATACCTACAAGCGATCCTGCAGTAGATCAGCCCACAAATGCGCCCGGCACGGAAGAGACCGAACCGCCCGCAGAAACAGAGGCACCCACAGAGCCTGCGCCGCAGGAGGTCTGGGATGCAAACGGAATAAGGCTTGAAGAGATATCGGGAAGAACCTTCTCGGCTAAAATGCTTATAATCAAGAACCCCGCCCAGGTCCAGGTGGCAAGTACATATCCTTGGGGAGATGTGGGGCAGGAGCTTGACATCCTTATAAATAACGCAGGCGCTGTTGCGGGTATAAACGGCGGACTGTATGTCTCCAAGGGAAATACCGGCGGCAAGCCCATGGGCGTTGTCGTTCAGCACGGACAGATAATCTATAATTCGCCTTGGGGAATTGCAGGCCTTTATCTTATCGGCTTTAACAATGACAACATCCTTATCGTTAAAAACCTGGACGGATGGTCACCTGCACAGATAGAAGAGTATATTGTATCTGCAGGCATCCGCGACGCGGTATCCTTCCAGGATGAGGCATCCGATTCGAATAACCACTTTGTGCCCATCGTCATAAACGGAGAGCCCAGAAAGCTCGACGGACAGGGCAGCGGCGCTAACCCCAGAACAGTCATCGGACAAAGATCGGACGGTGCGGTGCTCCTTCTTGTTACAGACGGAAGAGGTACTTCCGGTCATCTTGGCGCCACGGCATCCGACCTTATCGACATAATGCTTAAGTACGGCGCTGTAAATGCGGCAAACCTTGACGGCGGATCATCATCAACAATGGTATATAACGGCAACTGGGAAATGACATCCGTAACATTCTATTTCCAGAGCACTTCATGGAAGCTGCCCACAGCATTTGCCGTAATGCCCGCCATGTAGAAAAAAAGCCCGGCGCTTTGCAAAAAATATTATTTTTAGAGAGACGATATGGAAGATAACAACAAGCCCGAAATAGAGGTTATTTCGGTAAAGGAAAAAAGACAAAATCCGCCTTTGAAAGACAAGGCTTCGGTAAGAAAAACAAAAAACAGCTGGAGAAGATTCTGGATCGGAACAGCTATATACGGCGGCGTACTGCTGGTGCTCTTTATAGCATTTCAGATATACACAAATGTGAGCCTCAGAAAATATGAGGATTCGCAGTCCGTATATGCAATGCAGAAATTCTTCGATGCTTTCGTGGAAAAAGTCGGAAACGGCTTTTTGCCCGAAGAATTCGGTCTTACGGGCACAAAGGAAGCCGAAGAGCTCGAATATATCAAAGGCAAGAAGCTTACCTTCGATAAGGACGAAAAGAGCTATTCGAGCGAAAATCCCGAATATGCCATATTCGCAAACAATGAAAAAATAGCAAAAGTAAAATATGCAGGCGTTAACGAAAAGGTGCTCTTTGCGATACTTACGACGCTTGACTGGGAGGTAGAAAAGGTCGAATGGCTCCATGGGACCGAGACCGCAGAGACCGACCCCGTCACAAAACCTACTTCAGACCCCAAGGTCATCATAATAAACCCGGACGGGACTACTCAGGAGGGAACTAAGCCGGGCGAGACGAATCCGGAAGAAACAAAACCGGCCGGTAAAACGCGTGATGTGACATTTACCATGCCGGCTTCATATACCGCATACATAGACGACGTACCGGTAGTTCCGGAAAATCCTTCGGACCCCGTATATCCCGATGAACTCACATATGTTCTTCCCTACATCCCCGTTGCCGGCCTCATCACATTTACGGTTAAGGATGTTAAGGAGGGCGCGCATATCTCCATGACCGATCACAACGGCGACTTTGCCTGGTTTGAAGAGACGGAGACAAGCGTAAATGCGGATTATCTTCTGACAAACGATATACCTCAAAGCTACAAGGATGTGGCGCTTAACATCGCCCAGACATGGAGCCTTTTCATGACAGATGATATAAAAGGAAACGGACACGGTTTCGGACAGGTAGCTCAGTATCTTATCAAGGATTCCGATTATTACAAACGCGCATACGACTGGGCGACACAGGTAGATATCACCTTTACCAGCCCTCACACACTTTTTGATCCTATATTTAAGGATGTCGTTGTCGATCAGCTTAAAGTTTATCAGGGCGATTGCTTCTCAATACATATCTCATTCAGCAAGGACATGCTCCTTACTCTCAGAGGCGATGTTGTAAACGACGCGACCGACGCCACATACGTATTCATCTATTACGATGATCCGAGCGACGGCGCAGGAAACCCCCACTGGGTATTGGCGGACATGATATCAAAATGAAAATAAAGGCTGTATTATTCGATCTTGACGGAACACTTATAGACACAGAAAAATACTTTCGTATTTGCTGGCCCATGGCATTTCATGACATGGGCTATTTTCTTAGCGACGAACAGGCTCTTTATATGCGATCCCTCGGAAGACGCTTTGTACAGGAGTTTTTAAAGGAAAACTTCGGCGAAGGCCTTGACTATATGAAGGTAAAAGAGATCCGGAAAAGATATATGGAAGAATATCTAAAGGATGGTCTTGCGCTTAAAAAGGGCGCAAAAGAGATACTTGAAGGCCTTGGAAGGCTGGGAATAAAAAGAGGCGTCGCTACGGCTTCTGACATAGAAAGAACAAAGAGATATCTGGGAAGAGTCGGGATACTCGACTGTTTCGATCATATCATTTCGGCAACCATGGTCGAAAAGGGAAAGCCTGCCCCCGATATCTATCTCTATGCATGCAATGTCATGGGAGAAGACCCCGCTGAATGCATTGCGATAGAAGACGCTCCAAACGGCATCAAAAGCGCATGCAGTGCCGGCCTTAAGGTCATAATGGTGCCGGACCAGACAGGGCCCGACGAAAACCTTAGCAAAATGATCTTTAAAAGGGCTGACGATCTTTTTGAGGCGCTTAAGATAATAGAAAAAAATTTTGACAAGCAGAGCTAAAAAGTGATATTATGAAAAAAGCTTTTTTGCGGAGAAGTCATTATGGCAAACTGGGAAACAAGATTTACTAAAATAATGTACGAGATAGCATCGGAGGAGAATATAACCATAACCACCTTCGACGACTGGGCGTACTGTTTTGAAAAAGAAGGAAAAAGAGCATTTGTCTACGGCTATCAGTTCGGGCTCGATAACGGCGCGGTATCCGGAATATTAAAGGACAAGGCCGCTGCCTACGAACTTATGAACAAGGCGGGCATAAAGGCTGTGCCGCATTACTGCATCATGAACCCCAAGTTTCCCGAGTTTTCGTCACTTGAAAGCTCATGGGAGATAATGCTTGCATACCTTGAAAAGTACGGGCAGGTAGTACTTAAGGACAATCTCGGCACAGGCGGCAGAGATGTTTATCTTGTAAAGACAAAGGCGGAGCTTGAAAAGGCAGCTCACATTATTTTTGAACGCGCATCATCCGCCGCGGTAAGCCCCTATGTTGATATAATAAACGAATACAGGGCAGTCATGCTTGACGGGCAGATAAGACTTCTTTTCGCAAAGCAGAGAGTAGACTCATGGAAGCATAACCTTGGGCAGGGAAGCATTCCCATAATTATGGATGAAAACAGCGCCCCCTGCATGATAAAGGATCTTGCAAGAAAAGCAGTCGATCTTTTCGGGCTCAGATTTGCTTCGGTAGACATAATAGAGACAAAAGAAGGCTGCATGATCCTTGAGATAAACGGCGGGGTCATGATGGAAAACATTGCCGGAACAAACGGCGATCTGTACGAAAAAGCAAAAGGCATATACAGGGATGCCATACTGAAGATGCTTTGAGGAAAAAACAATGCTTAATTTTGATGAAGAACTTGCAAAATATGAACCGTGCCCTCTTACGGAAGGTGTCGAGGAGCTCATAAAGAAAGAGCCCCTGACCGATCTGACGGACATAATGAAAGAAATGCTTGACAAGGCGAGGGAAGAAAAGGAAGTCTGATGGCTGAGATCATTGGGTGTTTTAAATGCGGCGCTCCCATCACCAGGCAGGATGTCTGCCTGCAGTGCGGGGAAGATCTGCGCCTTTACAAAAGAATACTTGCAAACGCCGACAGATGTTACAACCTTGGCCTGGAGATGGCAAGAGTCAGAGATCTTACCGGAGCAAGAAATTATCTTCGCCAGGCGCTCCAGATGAATAAGAACCATGTAAAGGCTCGAAATCTTTTGGGGCTTGTTTACTATGAGATGGGCGAGCCCGGCCTTGCATTAAAGGAATGGGTCATCTCGTCAAGCATTAAGCCGGAAGATAATAATGCCGACAGGTATCTTAAAAACTCCGAAAGAAACATGCATTCCATAAACGGATCGGTCACAAGATACAACATGGCCTTAGAATATCTGAAAAAGGGCAGCAGGGA
>CADAQV010000089.1 GCA_902790095.1 uncultured Lachnospiraceae bacterium
AATCTGGTGAAGATATACAAGACCAGGGAGACGGAAGTAATGGCTCTTCAGGGGCTCGATCTTACCGTCGAAAAAGGCGAGCTCATGGCTATAATAGGCAATTCCGGAAGCGGAAAGACCACCTTTCTTAACATGATAGGCGGCCTTGACAGACCAAGCGCCGGAAGACTGTTCGTTGACGGAAAGAATCTTTTTGACATGAACGATCGTGAGCTTATCGAATACAAAAAAAGCATGGTCGGGTTTGTTTGGCAGAACAATGCCAGAAATCTGCTGCCTTATCTTACCGCAGTCGAAAATGTATGCCTTCCCATGATATTCAAAGGGGGAAAAGGGCAGAAGAAGGAAAGAGCAGAGATGCTGCTTGACATGGTGGGGCTTTCGCACAGAAAGGACAACAGGCTCTTCCAGCTTTCGGGCGGCGAGCAGCAGAGGGTTGCCATAGCAATAGCTCTTGCAAATGAGCCGAAGCTTCTTTTGGCGGATGAGCCTACAGGTGCGGTGGATTCAAAGACGGCTGCCATGATCCTTGACGTGTTCAAAAGACTGAACACAGAGCTGGGGCTTACCATAGTAATAGTAACGCATGACGTTGAAATGACAAAAAAGGTCAAGAGAGTCGTGTCGATAAGAGACGGAAAGATAAGCAGCGAAAGGATCATGAAGGAAAACGCACCGGATACTTCAAATACCGATACCGACTGGCTGACCGCCGTGACTCAGGATGAATACGTTGTCCTTGACAGGGCGGGAAGGATACAGATACCGCAGGAATATTTAGACATCATAAAGCCCGAAGGCAAAAGAGTTTTCCTGCATATGGACGGCGACAGACTCATCATTTCAAGGGATAAGAACTGATCTTTTATAAAAATTTATTGATTATTCATATGAAATGGTGCTATAATCCTCTTTTGATGTCTTTGGAGACTTTAAATGCACCCTCAGGCATCAGAAAAATATTTCAGGAAAGAGGTAACAAAAATGACAAAGATAGACATTTTTTCCGGTTTTCTTGGCGCAGGTAAGACCACGCTCATCAAGAAGCTTTTAAAGGAAAGCCTTTCGGGAGAAAAGGTAGTTTTGATAGAAAATGAATTCGGCGAGATCGGAATCGACGGAGGCTTTTTAAAGGAAGCAGGCATCGAGATCACCGAAATGAATTCGGGCTGCATATGCTGTTCACTTGTCGGAGATTTCGGCATAGCATTAAACAAGGTGCTCGATCAGTTTCATCCCGACAGGATCCTTATAGAGCCAAGCGGTGTCGGAAAGCTTTCCGATGTCATCAAGGCTGTCGATAAGGTCGCAGACGCACACGAAGATGCCGAAATGGGCGCTTTTGTGACTGTCGTAGACGCAAAGAAGTGCAAGATGTACATGAAGAATTTCGGAGAATTCTTCAACGATCAGATAGAATATGCAACGACCATCCTTCTGTCACGTACACAGGATATTTCCGAGGAAAAGCTTGCCGAAGTATGCGCAATGGTAACAGAACACAACGCAAAGGCAAGAATAGTAACAACTCCCTGGGACGACCTTACAGGCGCTCAGATCCTTGCCGTAATGCAGCAGCAAAAGAGCCTTGCCGACGAGATGATGGAAGAGCATGAGCATCTTCATTTCCATGACGGAGATGACGATGATGAAGTATGCCCCGTATGCGGAGGACATCATCATCACCATCATGACGATGATGATGACGACGATCACGAGTGCTGCCACCACCATCACCATGACGATGACGATGACGACGACCATGAGTGCTGCCACCACCATCACCATGACGATGACGACGATCACGAGTGCTGCCATCATCATGACCATGATCACGATCACGAACACGAACATCACCACCATCATCACCATCATGCAGACGAAGTGTTTACAAGCTGGGGCGTTGAGACACCCAAGAAGTTTACAAAGGAAGAGCTCGCTTCCATACTTGACACACTTTCAAGCGATGAAAGTCTCGGCTTTGTATTAAGAGCAAAGGGAATGGTTCCTTCCGCAGACGGCACATGGATGCATTTTGACATGACACCCGGTGAGAGCGAGATAAGAAACGGCTCCGCAGAATATACAGGCCGTCTTTGCGTCATCGGTTCAAAGCTTGACGAAGACAAACTTAAAGACCTTTTCGGTATCTGATCAAGGGGTAGATTATGAGAAACAAAGAGGAAGCACAGATTCCGGTATATGTCATAAACGGTTTTCTTGAAAGCGGAAAGACATCGTTTTTGGAATTCACACTTAAGCAGGAATACTTCAGAAACGGAGAAAAGACCCTTCTCATCTTCTGCGAGGAAGGGGAAGTGGAGCTTGACCAAAAGCTTCTTGACGAAACAAACAGCGTTCAGGTCTTTTTCGACGACCCGCAGGATTTCAACGCCGAAAACATTGCGGCGCTTCGCGAAAGACATAAGCCCGACAGAGTCCTTATAGAATACAACGGCATGTGGAAGATGGAAGACCTGTACACCATGCAGCTCCCCGAGGACTGGATGATCTTTCAGGTCATAACCACGATCGACGCCGGCACCTTCAACATGTACACATCCAACATGAACATGAAATCCATGATCGTTGCCATGGTACAGGAAGCTGATATGGTCATCTTCAACCGCTGCACCGAAGATACGACCATAACCAAGTTCAGAAGAAGCATAAAGGCTGTCAACGGCCGTGCCCAGATCATTTTCGAAAACGTGGACGGCGAGGTCATGAACGCGGTCGATGAACTTCCATACGACTTAAACGCACCCGTCATCAACATAGAAGATTACGACTACGGCATCTTCTACGTTGACGCACAGGATCACCCCGAAAACTACGACGGAAAGAAAGTGCACTTTAAAGGCATGGTCCTCAAATCCGCCGAACTGATAAGCGGAATATTCGTGCCCGGCCGCCACGCCATGACCTGTTGCGCAGACGATCTTCAGTTTATCGGCTACGTCTGCCACAGCAAGTTCGCACGCAAGTTAAAGAGCGGAGACTGGGTCGATGTCACTGCCACCGTAAAGTATGAATACGTCCGCCAGTACCGCGGCAAGGGTCCCGTACTCTATGCGGATGATGTACATATAACTGAGAAACCTGAAGAAGAGATTATATACTTCTAGAGAAACGAACGAGACAGGGGGCTGTAAAAAACAGCCCCCTGTCTCGTTCACTCTTGCACTTTCTTCGTCTCAGGAATTCTTCGTTCCGCACTTAGGGCAGACATCGATTCCGCTTGAAAGCGAGATGCCGCAGCCTTTGCATTTTACGATCTTGCTTTCGACAATTACGTCCTTACCTTCGATGGCAGCAGACTTTGTATATACCTTGTGTCCGTTTTCGTCTAAGTAATAGTTCTGCTTTTTGGCAGGAGAAGAGCTGCTTCCGAAGATCAGGTAGAGAACATATACGACTATCAGGGCAACGACTAAAATGATCGCGATCTTAAGAAGTGTCTTGAACAGCCAGCCGATTATTCCAAGGGCAGCTATGCCGCAGACTACCATGATGATGAGGGTCAGTATCTGGTTTCCGTTTTCGGGGCTTTTGTTGTTTGCCATACAGGTTTACCTCCGCATTGTGTTATATTTAAGCTATATTGTAACATCAGGAACTTTTGATTGTCAATAGCATGATGACTTAAGTGCTTTTTGCACTAAAAAAATTTACGAAACGAAAAAAACTTTGACAAAATATACAAAAAATGCTTTACATTTGAAGAAGAAAGTGATATATATATAAATGTAGTCCGAAAGGACATTATCTAGAGATCAGCCGCGGCTATAGAGCGCCGTGGGAGCGGGCTCCTTTATGAGCCTTATAGGAAATGTATTGGGGGGACGGATCCGGAGTTTTTTTTCCGGATCCGTTTATTTTTGCTATTTTTGCTTTTATTTTTGTGCAGTTTGTGTTATTCTTATAGTGGTCTGCATAAGTGTGGTATGCAGGCATATATTCTGACAAACGGAGGATCAAAATGGATAAGCAATTGTTCAACAACAATAATGTAATAGCGTGGCTCAGATTCTTTTCGGAGAATACGGATGTTGATCTTGAACATGTAAAGATACTTGATATAACAAAAAAGAATAAAAATCTCATTCCCACGGTCGAGGCGCACAGATGTGTGCTCGTATTCACAGAGGCAGGTCACAAGGATATCTTTTACCGTATGTACAATGCCGGACTTGGCGAATGCATGGTAGTGTATAATGAGGGGAGCGAGCCTGCAGGTGAGATATTCAGAACGCCTGTCAAGGAAATGATAGACAGGGGCATAAACGCATCTGCGGGTATGCTCATCTTCAATCCGAATGCAAGGAGCACCAAATCATTCGGCCTTGACAACAGGTCTTTGGCATACGGCTCCGTTAAATACGTAGGTTCAGAGATAAGGTCAATAATCCTTTCCAAGATGCATATCCACGAAGGAAAGAATATCTGCATCATCTCGGGCGAATCAATAGCAGTGGAATCTGCGCTCCTTGACGGTGAGGGAACGATCATTGCAGTAGAATACAGCCATCATGACAGGGAAACTCTCGAAGACAATGTCAGCCAGTTCGGAATAAACAATATAACGATAGTCGATCATGTGGATGAAGAGTCGCTTAAAGGTCTTCCTGTTCCGGATGTAACGATGCTTGTTGCATCGGCAAGCATGGAACAGGAGATAGAATGCCTTCTAAAGCTCAATCCTCAGATGGAATTTGTCATCTATACGCTTGATTTCAAGGTGGCTGCCAGCCTTCAGGGGCTTCTTGCCGGTTTTGGCATCAGGGATGCAGAAGTGATCCAGGTTTCCGTTTCAAAGCTCAACAGTAAGAACAACATGGCGGCAGAGCCTGCTCCATGGATAATAAGCGGAAAAGCGGGAGAATGATCTTTTTATCCTCTGCCCTTTGGCGGGGGATTTTTTAAACAGGAGCATGAATGGAAGAAAGAAAATATATCGCGATAGATCTTAAATCCTTTTATGCCTCGGTCGAGTGCGTCGACAGGGCCCTCGATCCGCTAAAAACGAATCTTGTCGTTGCAGATCCTTCAAGAACGGAAAAGACCATTTGCCTTGCAGTGTCGCCTTCATTAAAAAGATACGGCATTCCCGGCAGAGCAAGGCTTTTTGAAGTCGTGGAAGAGGTAAGAAAGGTCAATGCCTTAAGACTTTCGGCATTAAAAGACAAAAAATTTACGGGCAAAGAATATGACAGCGATAAAATAGATGCCGACGATTCTCTTGAGGTCGATTACATCGTCGCTCCCCCGAGGATGCGCAGATATATGGAGATGAGCACGAAGATCTTCGGCATATACATGCGCCACATCGCTCCGGAGGACATACATGTTTATTCCGTCGATGAGGTGTTTATCGATGCGACGGCATATCTTAATACCTACGGCCTTACAGCACACGAGCTTTGCATAAAGATGATCAGGGAAGTGCTTTCCGAAACAGGCATAACCGCTACGGCCGGCATCGGCACAAACATGTATCTTTGCAAGATCGCGATGGACATAGTCGCAAAACATATGCCCGCCGATGCGGACGGGGTAAGGATAGCCGAACTTGACGAGATGAGCTATCGCCGCCTTTTGTGGGATCACAGGCCGCTTACGGATTTCTGGAGGATAGGAAAGGGTATATCCAAAAAACTTGAGGCGCACGGAATATACACGCAGGGCGACATATGCCGCTGCTCTATGGGCGGAGACGACGATTATTACAACGAAGAGCTTTTATACAGACTGTTTGGTGTTAATGCCGAACTGATAATAGACCATGCGTGGGGGTATGAACCCTGCACGATAAAGCAGATAAAGGAATATGTTCCAGAAAGCAGTTCCATAAGCATAGGGCAGGTCCTGCCAGGGCCTTACGATTTTGAACATGGACGTCTCATAATAAAGGAAATGACCGATCTTTTGGTGCTTGACCTTGTGGGAAAAGGGCTTATGACTGACCAGATGGTCTTAAGCGTCGGCTATGACTCCGGAAACGATATGGACGGATATGAGATCAAGGACGATTTTTACGGCCGAAAGGTGGTAAAGCCTGCACACGGATCTGTCAATCTTGGCGGATATACATCATCTTCAAGAGAAATAATAAAAGCGGTCGTAGAACTTTATGACAGGATCGTTGACCACAATCTTTTTGTCAGGAGAATGAATGTGGTCTGCGGCAGGGTCCTTCCC
>CADAQV010000090.1 GCA_902790095.1 uncultured Lachnospiraceae bacterium
ATCTTTTCGCCGCGAAGTGAGGGTAGCGAACTCTGTCCTGCGTGCAAATGATCATAGAGATGCTTACAACAATAACAGGGGCTGTTTTTTTACAGCCCCTGTTCCATCTCATACTTCGGCTTAGCAAGCCTTTCTTCAAATTCCTCCGCCGGAAGCGGCTTATCAAAATAGAATCCCTGTATCACGCTGCAGCCGGCTTCTTTTAAGAACTCGAGCTGCTTTTTTGTCTCCACGCCTTCACAAAGTACGATCTCATCCTGATCCTTGATCATGCAGATGATATCCTTCATAAACAGCTGTGCTGACTCGTCGCCTCCGGATGTTTCGTCGACAAATGACTTGTCAAGCTTTATGACATCGGCCTTGAATTTCCTTATCATCGAAAGAGAAGAGTACCCGGTTCCGAAATCGTCTATGGATATATTTATTCCGGCGCGTTTCATTCTTGCGACAAATGTGGCAAGCCTTCTGTAGTCTTCAAGCCCCGTGCTTTCGGTAAGCTCTATTTCTATAAGTGAAGGATCCACATCATATTTTTCGCGAAGAGACAGTACCGTGTCCGCAAAATCATCCGTTCTTAAGTGGTGCTTTGAAAAATTGACAGATACACAGACGGGCTTTATGCCATTGCTTTCCCATTCTTTTATCTGCTTTAAAACGCTTTCGTAAATGTAAAAGTCAAGCCTTGTTATAAGCCCTGTCTTTTCAAGCGGAGGTATGAATGTTGCAGGAGACAGAAGCTGTCCGTTCTTTCTGCGCCTCGCAAGAGCTTCGGCCCCGCACAGGACTTCTTTTTGTGCATCGACCTTGGGCTGATAGAAAGGAATAAATTCTCCCGTGTTCAGCGCATTTGAAAATTCGTTTAAGAATTCTTTTTCCTTTACAAGGTCAGCCGTCATGGACTTGTCGTAATAAACTACCGATTCGGTCCCGCGTTTTGCTGCCGCAAGAGCTATGGACGTATAGGAAATGCAGTCTCTGTAAGGGTGGTCGGCGGGATCTATAAGAATACCGCATCTTGCACGAACTATAATAAGTGTCGGCTCACCGTTCACGTCAACAGTGATCTTTACGCCGCTTATAAAGTCCAGATATGCAGGAAGATGGTCTCTTTTTATATAGACAAGGAAATTGTCACCGCCCATACGCCCGATGTGTCCGTTGCCTTTCAGATAATCGCGGACCTGGTTTGCATAGATCCGCATTATCAAATCGCCATGCTTGTCACCGATCTTCTGGTTAATATACTTAAAATCTCTTACATTCTGAAATATGCAGCAATAATCGTCAAGCTGGCCACGGGAATGCATTTTTCCGTAGTACTTAATGATCCTTCTCTGGTTCCAGATGCCGGTAAGCGAGTCGATATTTCTGAATTCCCATGAAACATGGAGCGTTTCCATGACCGCAATAAGAGAAAAAAACACCATTATTCCGATAGCTACAAGGATCAGTATACTGTCCACAAGCTCGTTTCCTGTCAGCTTTTTTGAAAAGCTGAGCGTCAAAACGCAGGCCAGGGCCAGCACCAGGCTTGTCGCGGCGGAAATGGCAATTATTACAGGTCTTTTCATAGATGTCATAGCGATCGTCCTTCGGGCATACCATGCCCATACTAATGTAGTAACGATTACTATATCATTTCTTTTTAGGCGTGTCAAATGGGGAAAAATAAAATAATAATAAAAAAAATGAAGGGCAATAAAAAAGATGGAAATACGCCCGGATATATGATAAAATCTTTGTATCCGAAAGGTTTCGGCCTTTGGATCAACGGTTATAAAAACATTTATCTTTACGGGGAAATCGATCATGGAAGAAAAAAGAGTATATGTTGACTGGCAGCTTATGAACGACTTTATGACAGATGTCTTTGTGGGCTACGGTGTTCCGAGGGAGGATGCGGCCATCTGCACCGACGTGCTGCTTGAAAGTGACAGAAGGGGCATAGAAAGCCACGGCTGCAACCGCTTCAAGCCCATATATCTGGACCGGATAAAAAAAGGAACGCTGCTTCCGGTCACAAAGATAGATATAGTTAAAGAGACAAAGACCACTCTTGTGATGGATGCAAACAACGGCATGGGAATGGTGGCAAGCTACCGCATGATGGAAAGGCTTATCGAAAAAGCAAGGGAATACGGCATGGCGGGCGGCGCTATCTACAATTCAACCCACTACGGTATTGCCGGATATTGGTCGGGGATGGCCGAAAAGGCCGGCATGATAGGCATAACCGGCACCAACGCAAGGCCTTCCATAGCGCCCACCTTCGGGGTAGAGCCCATGATGGGCACAAATCCCCTTACCTTCACCATGCCTACGGATGAAGACTTCCCCTTTAACTTCGACTGTGCCACAAGCATCATTCAAAACGGCAGGATAGAATACTACCAGCGCGAAGGCAAGAAGGTTCCGGAAGGCTGTGTGGTAGGCGAAAACGGAGAGACCATGACAGACCCCGCCGAAATTCTTCCCACGCTCCGATCAGGTCACGCCGCTCTTGTACCCTTAGGCGGCCTTGGGGAAGATACCGCCGGCTACAAAGGCTACGGCTTTTCCGCAATAGTGGAGATATTATCTGCCGCTCTTGCCGGCGGCCCATACATGAAAGAATTAAGCGGCGTCGGCCCCGACGGAAAGCCCCGTATGTACAGGCTCGGACACTTCTTCTTTGTAATAGACCCCGAAGCCTTTATGGGTCTTGACACCTTCAAAAAGACCGCCGGCGGCATCTGCCGCGACCTTCGTGCCTCAAAAAAGGCACCCGGTGCTGAAAGAATATATACCGCAGGCGAAAAGGAATATCTTGTGTGCATGGAAAGAAAAGATAAGGGTGTTCCCGTTGGCAAGGCCATACAAAAAGAGCTCATCACCCTTAGGGATGAGCTGGGCCTTACAAAATATGTCTTTCCTTTTGAATGAGACTTTTAGAAATAAGAGGTGGTTGAAAATGAATAATATGATATCAAAGCTATTATTTGTTGCGGTGTTGTTGTTTGTTTGGCTTCCTGCATCAAATGCAAATGCAGCAAGCCGATGGGAATATGAAGGGATAAATTACAGATTCGATGATGAGGGTACTCTGACGATAAGCGGAAACGGTGAGATCGTAAAGCCCGAACTCGAAATGTACAATTACATCAGAAATCTCAATGCGAAAAAGCTCGTTATTGAAGACGGCATTACCGCCATAGGCGACTGGGCTTTTTTAAACTGCGAAACCATTGAGGAGGCAGAGATACCCGATAGTGTTACATCCATCGGCGAGCGCGCATTCGAAAGCTGCGCAAGCCTTAAAAGCATAGTGATACCGGAAAATGTGACATCTATAGGAAACCAGACTTTTTTTGGCTGCAGAAGTCTTGAAAGCGTGACACTTCCGGAAACACTTGAGAGTATCGGTGACAAAGCATTTCAATCATGCGGCGAGATAAAGAGCATAAACATACCCGGCAATGTGTCATTTATCGGCAAATCGGCATTTGAAGGCTGCGTCGGACTGCAAAGCATGATCATACCCGACAAAGTGAATGTCATAAACGACAGGACATTTACGTATTGCAGGAATCTTAGCGATGTAAAGATACCTGACACGGTGACCTCTATAGGAGAATCCGCATTTTGCGGGTGCACCGCGCTTGAAAGCATATTAATACCTGACAGTGTGACCGTGCTTTCAAAGACAGCTTTTTCCGGGTGCTCCGGGTTAAAGAGCATTTTGATACCGGAAAACGTTACAAGTATCGGATGGCAGGCATTTTACGGCTGTGAAAGCCTTGAAAGCATCGTGATACCGGATAAGGTCACCAGCATTTCGGGAGGCGTTTTTTGCGAATGCACCAATTTAAAGAATGTCATTATTCCCGATAATGTGAAAAGCATCGAATACGGCGCATTTCTTTTCTGCCCGAATCTTGAAAATATCACCATCCCGGAAAAACTTGAAGAAATCGGTAAAGACTGTACGGGTCTTGAAAGCATGACGATTCCGGACAGCGTAACAAAGATAGGAGATAACGCATTTGAAGGTTTAAGCGACGGCTTTACGCTTCGCGGCCATGCAGGGACTGAGGCACAACGCTATGCAGCCTCGAATCAGGTCAAATTCAGGATCATTTGCATTACGCATACAATAATAATCGAAGAGGCAAGGCCCGCGACTCATTTTGAGACCGGTCTGACAGAAGGAAGGCACTGCATGTTCTGCGGGGAAGTATTTGCCGAGCAGGAGGTGATCCCCGTCCTTCCAAACCCGTTTAAGGATGTAGGAGCAGGGAAATATTATGAAGAATCGATTCTTTATCTTCTGGACAGAAAGGCAATGACCGGATTCAATGCCGACACATTCGGCGTTGGTCATGATCTTTTAAGAGAGGATATGGTCACGCTCATTTGGAAGATCGAAGGGTATCCCATAATAAATATATCCGTAAAACCCTTCCCCGATGTGTTCCTTGGCAAATATTATACGAATCCCATCGCCTGGGCAAAAAAGAACATCATTGTAAACGGTTATGATACGGGATACTTTGGCTGTGGCGACAGCATCTCCCGTCAGGACTTCATAAAGATCATATACGGATATGCACGTTATAAAGGATATGATACTGATGTAAAGTCTGCAACTGCATACCGGGAAAAGGCAGACGCTAAGTCTGTTTCCGGGTACGCCCGCGAATCAATGAACTGGGGCTATGAGAAAGGCCTCATCGGCCAGGGCAGCGACTTAAGACCGAAGGAAAACATCACAAGACAGGATGCTGCGATGATCATCGCGAGATTCCTGAAAAAATTTGATGAAGAAAATTAAGTAAACAAGGGGCTGAAAAAACAGCCCCTTCAATCATCTATTCTTACGCTTACCTCACCTGAATCAAGGCATACCATATTCCCGGCATCTGTTCTAAGCATCAGATGTCCGTCATCATCTATATCCTCGGCAATACCGCATATTTTCGGTTCTGAAAGGGTGTGTATCTTCTGCCCTAAAAGAAACGAAAGTCTGCGGTATTCTTTTATATATTCTTTCGACGGCCAAGCGGCATAAATGTCAAGAAAACGCGCAATAAATGCGCATGTCAGTTTCTGACATACGTCCTCATCGGCAATATCGCCGTGCCTAAGTATCGCTCCGGCAACGTCCCCTATTTCATCCGGAAATCCGCCTTCCGGTTCTTTTACATTAAATCCTATGCCACAAACAACATAGTCGGTGATGCAGCTACCGGCTTTAAGCCTGGCCTCCGTCAGTATGCCGCACACCTTTTTTCCGTGCACATACACATCATTGACCCATTTGATGCCCGCTTCATATCCGGACACCTCTTTTACGGCGCCTGCAGCGGCAACGGCGGCAATGGTGGTAAGGCGCTGCGCATCCTCCGCGCTGCATTCGGGGCGCAGTAGAAAACTCAAATATACGCCGGTACCCTTAGGGGAGTAAAAACTCCTTCCCCTGCGGCCTTTTCCCGCAGTCTGCGAAAGTGCGGTAACTACCGTTATTTCGCCTGCGCCTTCTTTTCCGAGCTCAAGCGCCCTGTCATTGGTAGAGCCTATCGTCTCGTGTTCTTCTATATTAATATTCTTATATCTCTCCGGCAGAAGATCCGCTATATTCATGACCTAAAGATTCCTTTCACATATATCAAAAAGCACGCACTTTTCACAGGCAGGCTTTGTCCTTGCCGTGCATACAGCTCTTCCGTGGTCTACAAGTCTGTGGCAGAAAGCATTGCTTTCTTCCGGGGGGATCACCTTACGCAGTGCTGCCTCGACCTTTGCGGGCTCTTTTACATTTTTGACAAGCCCTATACGGTTTGAAAGCCTTATGCAGTGCGTGTCTGTAACATAGGCGGGCTGCCCGAAAACATCTCCCATAATAAGATTTGCGCTTTTGCGCCCCACACCGGGAAGTTTTAAAAGCTCTTCAAAGCTGTCCGGCACCTTGCAGTCGTACTTGTCCTTCAGCATATTCATGCAAAGGGAAATATCTCTGGCTTTTGTTTTTCCGAGACCGCAGGGGTGCACTATGGCTTCGATATCACTTACTTTTGCAGCTGCAAGCGTACGGACGCTGGGATACTTTGCGAAAAGCTTTTCCGTTACAATGTTTACCCTTGCGTCCGTGCACTGTGCGGCAAGCCTTACCGAAACAAGCAGCTTCCAGGCCTCGTCATAATCCAGGGTGCATTCTGTGGCAGGGTATTCTTTTTTTAATCTTTCTATTACAAGCTTTATTTTTTCTTTTTTCATATTTCGTTTAAGACTCGTCCTTTAATACAAATTCTTTTTTCGCTTCAATGCTTTCTTTCTATCATCCTATGCATCAATTATATAGGAAATGATTCGCATGGCAATCTTTTTTTTAAAGGTCACTTGAATCGAAAAGAAAAATTCCTTCAAGAATCGTAAGATTTTTTTAAAAAATATTCTCATAAATATGCTATGATATTAGACATGAAGCACGGTGCTTCACGCCGATCCGAAGAGCAGGAGCGGAAAAAGCGAATATGTTTCCTGCAGAAAAGGGTAAAATCATGAGAGATTTAATTTTAGCTGAAGGGTTCAGCGTAGATTCGATCATTTCGATCCTTCCCATCGCTATCCCGGTACTCATCGTCATTCTTATCATA
The DNA here is from genome assembly GCA_902790095.1 of uncultured Lachnospiraceae bacterium. Lineage (GTDB taxonomy): Bacteria > Bacillota > Clostridia > Lachnospirales > Lachnospiraceae > UBA4292. Next base: position 6,636 of record CADAQV010000090.1, read on the forward strand.
GCCAGCGGCTATGTTAAGGCTCCGCCGGACACAGCATATATCATCTCCGGCCTTCGAAAGAAGCCCAAGATACTTATCGGTAAAGCCGGTATCAAGTTCCCGTTCCTCGAAAGACTCGATAAGCTTTCCTTAAAGCTCATCCCTCTTGACATCAAGACGGGCGATGCCGTTCCCACTGCAGACTGCATCAACATCTTTGTAGACTCGGCTGTAAACATCAAGGTTTCAGATAACCGTGAGATGGTAAATATAGCAGCACAGAACTTCCTTAATAAATCGACTGATGAAGTCGGACGCATCGTTTCAGAGGTTCTTGAAGGTAACATCCGTGAGATCATTTGTACGATGAGACTTCGTGACCTCATCGGAGATCGTAAAGCATTCGTTGAAAGAGTATCCGAAAACGTTATCCCCGATCTTGAGAAGATGGGTATCGAGCTCGTATCCTTCAACGTTCAGAAGTTCTCCGATGCAAATCATGTTATAGAAGATCTTGGTATCGACAACATTTCACAGATCAAGAAGGATGCTGCTATTGCAAAGGCAAATGCCGACAAGGAAGTTGAGATCGCTCAGGCTATGGCAGCAAGAGAAGCAAACGATGCAAAGGTTGCTTCAGATGCTGAGATCGCCATCAAGCAGAACGATCTTGCCATCAAGAAGGCAGAACTCAAAAAGAATTCCGATGTAAAACAGGCTGAAGCAGATGCTGCTTACAAGATCCAGGAAGAAGAGCAGAGAAAATCCATCGAGATCACGACTGCAAACGCAAACCTTGCACGTCAGGAAAAGGAACTCGAACTCAAAGAGAGAGAAGTAGCAATACAGGAAAAGACACTCGAAGCAAACGTAAAGAAGCAGGCTGAAGCTGACAAGTACGCAGCACAGCAGAGAGCAGAGGCTGCACAGTACGAACGCCAGAAGAAAGCGGAAGCAGATCTGTTTGAGCGTCAGAAGAAAGCTGAGGCTGAAAAGTTTGAAGCTGAAAAGCAGGCTGAAGCTACAAAGGCAGAAGCAGAGGCAGCTAAATTCAAGAAGGTACAGGAAGCGGAGGCTGTTAAGGCACAGGGTCTTGCAGATGCGGCAGCTATCGAGGCAAGAGGACGCGCAGAAGCTGAAGCTATTCAGGCCAAGGCAGAGGCAGAGGCTGCAGGTATCTTAAAGAAAGCTCAGGCCATGAAGGAATACGGCGCTGCCGCTCGTCAGCAGATGGAACTTGACACCTTGAAGGTATACTTCGAGCAGCTTCCCAAGATCGCCGAAGCTATCGGAACCGGCTATGCAAATGTAGGCAATATCCAGATGTACGGCGGCGACACCTCAAAGCTTGCAGGCAATATCATGGAGACCATGACTCAGGTTACGGCAGGCGTTAAGGGCGCAACAGGCATCGATCTTAATTCGCTCCTTCGCGGCTTTGCAGACAAGGCAGAAGATAAGAAGGAAGAAAAGAAAGAGACTGCCGATGACAACATCGTAGACGCTACTGATGATTTTAATGAAGTATAACTGACAGTATTGTGGGTCAGGGATTATGTCCCGTGGCCCACTTTATTGTATGGTAAGAAGAGGAGATAAAAATGAATTTAAAGATCCCCGGGCGCAGGGAAAGCGCCCGGGGGTTTCTTGATCGTGCCTGAAAGCCGAAAACCGGCTTTTTTGTACATTTTATAAAAATGCTATAATTTAAAAAAATTTCCCATGTTGTTTTTACCACGGAAATGTAGTAGAATATAAGAGATGGAATGTTTCCCTAAAAGTTCATTCCGCAAATACTACGAAAAAGACAATAGGAGGCATATAAGATGCCTCCAAATATCCAAGGAGGGTCATAAAGTGGGGATCTATAATGACAAACACAGATTATTCGATGATTACGAAAAGGAGCTGAACAGCTTCAGAGAGGCCGGATGCGAGGTATCGCCTTCAGAGAGCAACGCAAAATGCGAGGCATACATTTCTTCTTCCGAATGCACATGGAAGAACATCTTTGCGCCCGATACAGGCGAGCTTGTAGGCTTTTTGATCTACGGAAAAACAGGAGCTTTCAAGCATCCTGATGCCGAAAGATCCATGGCAGAGGCATACGTTGCGCCCGAATATCGAGGGAAAGGCCTTATGTCCGATGTTGTAAAGGATTACGAGACAAGACATAAATGCATTTATTCAATGCTTGTTCAGGACAAGAACGAATATGCAAAAAATTACTGGACAAAGCTCTTTGATGAGATAGGCTATAAGGCTGTAGAACTTGATGCTTCAAAGGCAGATGTATCAGGCGGGCTTGTTTTGATGGGCTTTGGTCCCAAAGAATAAAAAACTGGGGGGATATATGAAAAGACTGGTTACAAGAAGCGATTTTGATGGCCTCGTTTGCGCCATGCTTTTAAAAGAATTAAAACTTATCGACGAGATCAAATTCGTACACCCGAAGGATGTGCAGGACGGTAAGGTGGAGCTTTCGGAAAACGATATCACCACAAACCTTCCCTTCGACCCCAGGGTCGGTCTGGCTTTTGACCACCACGAGAGCGAGCTTATAAGAAACAATGTGGCAAGCTATAGGGACAAATATATAATCGACGGCGATGCTAAGTCTGCCGCAAGAGTTGTATACGATTACTACGGCGGCGCAAAGACATTCACCAGAGTGTCGGACGAGATAATGAAGGCCGTTGACAAGGGCGACAGCGCAGATTTTACAAAGGATGAGATACTTAATCCCACGGACTGGGTTCTTATGAACTTCCTTATGGATGCGCGCACAGGCCTTGGAAGGTTCCACGATTTCAGGATATCAAACTATGCTCTTATGATGGAGCTCATCGACTACTGCGTGGATCATTCCATCAAAGATGTTCTGGCTCTTCCGGATGTTAAGGAAAGAGTCGATATGTACTTTGCACAGCAGGAGCTTTTTGTGGCCCAACTTAAGGAGATCACAAAGATAGTCGGCAAGGTGGCCGTCATAGATCTGAGAGACCTTGAGACCATCTACACGGGCAACCGTTTCATGGTCTATGCGCTTTGGCCGGAGGTAGAGCTTTCGGTGCATGTCGCATGGGGCTTTAAAAAGCAGAACACGGCTGTCATGATAGGAAAATCTATAGTCAACAGAAATTCCAAATTTAATATCGGAGAGCTCTGCCTTTCATACGGCGGAGGAGGCCACGCAAATGCCGGCACCTGCCAGCTTGACAATGACAAGGTAGATGCTGAACTTCCGATCATATTTGACAAATTAAACGGAAAGCTGCCTGTATAAGGCATAAGAGTTATAAAAAAATGGCTAACAAGCATACTTTTTACGAGCAGGACGTCCTTGATCATCTCCACAAAACGGAGATGATCATCTTAAAGGACGTCGATGCTCTTTGCAAAAAATACGGAGCTGCCGTCGTTGGACTCTGTATGGATGAAAACACGGGCTCCTATGTGAGCAGTTCGAGCAACTCGCCAAAATTCTATGTCTTCGAACTCTTCTTC
>CADAQV010000091.1 GCA_902790095.1 uncultured Lachnospiraceae bacterium
GTAAGCTTTTCTGATATTGAAATCAATGGGCTTGTCTTTCACGATGGAAGCTGGACTGGTGATATGATGGATCAGCATACCCGCTGTATCGAATCAATCAATATCAATGATGTAGCAAGCTATGGCGGCGGTTCTTTAGAAGCTATGGGAATCAGCGATATTACGAGTGCGGGATTTTCTATAGAACTGGAAGACGAAAACTATAATACATTAAAAATAGAAGATGTAAAAATAGTTATATCAGGGGACGGCAAACCGCAGGAGTACACAGGAGAAGAAGTCTATAATGATCATGGCATTAAGGTTTTAAAAAGAGAGATCGATGACAGCGATTCCACGTATTACAATGCCGTTTATCTGGTAAGCAATGATTCTGATGCGCAGATCAGTGTAGGTCTTGATTACGATTCCCTGTCAGTGAACGATAAAATGACAGATTTCATTAATTACTCGCTCTCACTTAAACCCGGTAAAACAGGAGCCTTGAATATAAAGATCAGCAAAGATGATGCTGGTATAAATGGGATTACTGCACTATCAGATATCAAGAACATGGAATTTGTTCTGCAAATCAAAGATGCAGATTCCTATACAGATATTGATACACCGACTGTGAAGGTAACATACTAACTGGATAAGAAACATCCGAAAAGGAGTCCCGGAAATCATCTATATTGGCCGCCGGGACTCCTTCTTTTATGTGTATTTATTCTACCGTAATTTACTTAATTATGATATAATAAACAGGGAATGGCTGCTTCCTTCGAAATCGATTGGAATCAGATCGGAAAGAGTATGGGAAAGGTCAGGATCTTTTGCCTTTGCCGTATGAAAGAACCGATGATAATAGTAACAGATGATGCATTGAAACAGTTTTGGACAAGGCGTAAACGGAAGGAGTATGTTCATGAAAAGAAATGGTTTATGGCAGCTTTTGGTTTCTTTTGTACTGATCCTATGTCTGCTGGCAGGATGCTCGTCATCCTCCAAGCCAAAGGTAAATGATGACACACAGGCTCCTGCAACTGCAGAGACGGCATCAGAGACTGCTGAGGCTGACAGTGAAAAACATGAGTTGGTAGGTACGCTTGAAGATATCACCATGGAGACGATCACCCTGCGGCTGATCGATGGACGTGTACTGACATTCAATGCGAACAATGTGAAGCACAGTTTCAGCTATGGTATCACAGAAGGCAACTGGGTCACTGTGATCTACAGCGGTGAGATCAATGGAACAGACACCTCTAAAATCGCTGTGCTTGAAATTCATGACGAAGATACAGATTATGTAAGATCCGTAAAGGCACAGACCACGATAGAAGAGGCGAATGATACAGTTTATCCTCTTGAGACAGTTGTTGTCCGGGCCTCTTATATGATGGCTTCTGAAGCACTCGGAACCTTGAAAACGGGCGAATCTGTAAAACGTACCGGTCACTGCAATAATGGCTGGGACAGGATTCTGTTCAAGGACAAGGAGGCTTATGTTTACGGCAGTCTTCTGACGACCAATCCGGACGAATCCGGGAATAAGGGTTCCCTGACTCCCATCTCCAAGAAGGTCAAGATGAAGGAGCTGAGTGAGACTGTATACGCAAAGACTGATGCGACAGTGCGACAGGGTTACTCAACAGCAGCCAAACAGATCGGTGCTCTGAAGGCAGGTGCTTCCGTGACAAGAACCGGTATCTGTGACAATGGCTGGTCCAGGATCAATTATAATGGTCTGGTAGGTTTTGTATACAGTGACCTGCTGACCTTAAAGAATCCCAATTCTGAGACTGACGGTGTCAAGATCACAGCAGTGAATGAGACCGTTTTCATTGTGAAAGATGCCAATGTCAGAAAGAGCTGGTCTGATAAATCCGACATACTCGACACTCTGAAAGCCGGCACAAACCTTGTAAGAACCGGTATCTGCGACAATGGCTGGTCCAGAGTTACTTACAATAAGCAGGATGCATATGTTTTCAGTGATCTTCTGACCAAGAAGGACCCGAAGCCGGATAAGACGGTCAAAATCTATAAGGCAAATGGATATGCATGGACTGTGACCAAGGCAAATGTGCGTGAGTCCTTTACGGTAGATTCCAAATCTCTTGGCGTTCTTGAAAAAGGCAGCGGCATTAAGATCACAGGTGTGACAGATAACAACTGGTCACGTGTTGACTACAATGGCAAGGTTGGATTTATCCATAACGATTTGCTGACTTCTAAGGATCCTAACCCGAAGCCAGCTCCAACCCCTGAGACCAAGGCAACGGAAACCAAGGCGCCTGAGACTAAGGCAACAGAGACCAAAGCGCCTGAGACCGAGACGAAAGCTCCTGAAACAGAGACCAAAGCTCCCGAGACCAAGGCTCCCGATGCCGGAACAGATGCTCCCGCTCCCTCAGGAGAGACAATAAAGCTTACTATTTGGGGCGCAGAAGAAGATCAGGATCTTCTTAAGACTCTTGTAGACGGCTTCAAGAGCACATACGGAAGCGTAGCAAACTTCGACATCCAGATCGGTGTTGAATCAGAGTCTACCGCAAAGGATACCGTTCTTACGGATATCGAGGCTGCAGCAGATGTATTCGCATTCGCATCGGATCAGATCAACGAGCTTTACAAGGCAGGTGCTCTTGCAAACATCGAGCAGCTTGCACAGGCATTCGAAGCATATGCAGGCAAGGCACTCGACGCAGTTAAGTCTGCAAACAGCGCAGGTTCCGTAGAGGCAGCAAGCATTGACGGACAGCTTTATGCATTCCCTATGGCAGGTGACAACGGATACTTCCTGTACTACGACACATCGGTATTCGGTGAAGATGATGTCAAGACATGGGACGGCCTTCTTGCAAAGGCAGGGGAAAAGGGCGTTAAGGCAGGTATGACTCTTTCATCAGGCTGGTACAACGCATCATTCTTCTACGGCGCAGGCTTTAAGACAGGCCTTGAGGCAGACGGAACAACATCTATAGACTTCAATGGAACATCTGCAGACGGATTTACAGGCGTTGACGTAACAAAGGCTATGATCAAGCTCGCTTCTAACCCTGCATTCCTTGCAATCAATGACGGCGATGTTTCAAACCAGATCGCATCAGGCGCAGTTAAGGCAGTTGTTTCAGGTACATGGGATACAACAGCAGTTGAAGAAGCATTCGGAAAAGACAACTGGGCAGCTACAAAGCTTCCTACATTCATGATAGGCGACAAGGAAGTTCAGCAGGGCTCTGTTGCAGGCTTCAAGTTTGTAGGCGTTAACGCTTATTCAAAGAATGTCGGCTGGGCAGCTCTTCTTGCAGAATACATCACAAACGAAGAATCTCAGGCAAAGAGATTTGAGATGAGACAGATCGGACCTACAAACACAAATGTTGCAGCTTCCGAAGCAGTTCAGGCAAACAAGGCTCTTGCAGCTCTTTCACAGCAGTCCGCATACGGTTTTGTTCAGGTGGTTTCAGGAAGGTTCTGGGATCCCACAAAGGCATTTGGCCAGATGATCGCAGCAGGCGAGCTTTCGGCAGATGATGATGCAGCTATCCAGAAGGCACTCGACACAATGTGTGAAGGTGTAAGACAGCCTGCAGATTAAGTTTATGATAAAGATCACGGCAGCTTGCCGTGAGTAAGATCGATCAGGATGACGGGCCTGTATGTTTCGGTTACATACGGGCCCGTTTTTAAAAGGAACGAAGCTCTTTTGGGAGGTTATGCCATGGAGGCGAATGAAAACAAAAAGAAAAAAGGGAAAGTCCGTGGCTTTTTTGCCGCAATAGGCGGATTTTTTGGGGATTTCGGAACGGCTGTCAAAAAGGGTGACATATTTACAAAGCTGTCACTTATTGTAATGGGTGCCGGAAATGCCGCGAGAAAACAATGGGGAAGGGCAGTACTTATCACCATCATCCAGGTGGCTGTCATTCTCATGTCTGTTATGTGGGCGCCGCAGTACGTTTCGAAGTTCTCGACCCTTGGAACTGTACAGAAGGCCGATCAGAAACAGGTCTTTGACATGGCTACCATGAAGTTTGTAACGGATGACAGTCAGCCATACGACCACTCTTTCAAGATCCTTTTGTACTGCATAATGATCTTTGTAGTATGGTTTGTATTTTTCATCATATGGATGAAGAATGAGATATCCGCATACAAAACAGAGCAGCTTGCAAAGAGCGGCGGAAGGGTTCCTAAAATAAAAGACGACATAAAGTCTTTTGCAAACGAAAAATTCCACATCACGCTCCTTTCTCTGCCTGTGACGGGTATAGTTGTATTTACGATAGTACCAATACTTCTTTTGATACTGGTCGCGTTTACCAATTACGATCAGAATCATATGACCCCCACGTATCTGTTTACATGGGTAGGGTTTGACAACTTTGCATCTCTTTTCGGAAGCGGAGGCCTTACCAGCTCCTTTAGCTACGCATTTGTAAGAATACTCGGCTGGACTCTTATCTGGGCTTTTTTTGCAACTCTTACAAACTTTGTTTTCGGAATCATGCTCGCGCTTCTTGTAAACAACAAGAGGACCAAGATCAAGCCTTTCTGGAGAACACTTTTTGTCATCACCATCGCGGTACCGCAGTTTGTTTCCCTGCTTCTTGTAAAGAACTTCTTTGCCGATTCGGGAATCGTTAATACCATACTCTCGGATTGGGGCGTTACAGGGTTGTTAAATAAATGGGGGCTGATAAAAACCAATTTCATCCCCTTCCTTTCAAAACCCGGCTGGGCTCATGTGATGATAATCCTTATAAATATCTGGATCGGTATTCCGTATACCATGATGGTAACGACGGGCGTTTTGCTAAATCTTCCTTCCGATCAGCTGGAGAGCGCAAGGATCGACGGCGCGAGATCCGGACAGATATTCAGAAAGATCACGATGCCCTATATCATGTTCATAATGGGGCCGACGCTTGTGACCGACTTTGTAAAGAATATAAATAACTTCAATGTTATCTACCTCCTTACAGAAGGCAATTACGCCACCACCAATCAGCTGCTGGCCAATTCACAGGCAAAGGAAACGGACCTTCTGGTCACATGGCTTTTCAGACTCACTCAGGATTATTACAACTACAAGATGGCATCCGTCATCGGTATCATGGTATTCCTTGTTTGTGTAGTATTTACATTGATCGCCTTTAACAGATTCATAAAGGGCGATAGAGAGGAGACGTTCCAGTGATGAAAAATAACGATCCGAATAATAATACTGCAAATAATACGAAAATGACCCCAAGAATGAAGGCCATATATGAAAACGCGTCCAGGACTGCCGACCAGAAACTGGCAAAAATGAGAAACAATGTTTCCATAGGGCAGATGAACAGCGAACAGCTTAAGTCCTACAGCAGCCTTGTTGAAAAAGAGCTGTATGCAAGGCTTGATACAAATGAACAGGAATCATTTAAGAATTCTTATGCCAAGATGCACGAACTCGATGATGTCGAGCGCGTGACCGCACTTGAATCGATCCTTAGAAAGAGGCTTGAGGCAGAAAAAACATGGTACTATAAAAGATCAGACCCGAAATCCATGAGCAATGAGGAGCTTCAGGTATATGTAAGATGGCGCCTTAAGAACGAAAAAAGAAACAAGCTCATAAAGACCATCCTTACAAATACACTGGTGGCCATACTTGCCTTTATCTGGATAATACCCATCATATGGCTTGTATGCTGCTCGTTAAGCGCATATTCGGGAATCAAGGTAACACAGTTCTTCCCGAGCGAATGGACATTCATGAACTATGTGAATGCCTTCAAATCCGACTCCGTAAACCAGTTCGGCAAATGGTTCATGAATACACTTATAGTTGCGGTATGTACATGCCTTATCTCAACGACTTTTACATTGTTCGTTGCATACGCGACATCAATAATGAGATTCAAGATGAGAAAGCCTTTAATGAACATCGGCGTAGTACTCAGCCTGTTCCCCGGAATGCTTTCAATGATAGCTGTTTACTTCATTCTTAAAACATTTGATCTTACAAACAGCCATATCTACTTGTATATTCGGCATCATCCGGTCTTGGATATTTAATAGCTAAGGGATTCTTCGACACCATACCCAGGGCGCTTTGCGAGGCGGCAAGAATAGACGGCTGCTCAAATGCGGGCATATTCACAAAGCTTATCGTTCCGCTTTCAAAGCCCATCATAGTTTATACCGTTATAGCCAGCTTCCTTGGACCTTGGATGGATTTCGTGTTCGCAAAGATCCTCCTTAACTCGGGTGTGTCGGCAAATTATACGGTTGCGGTCGGACTTTACAGGATGCTCGACAAGTCACTCATCAACTCATACTTCTCGATATTCTGCGCATGCGGTATCATCATATCCGTGCCGATATCCATCCTCTACGTAATAATGCAGAGGTTCTATGTCGAAGGAGTTACAGGCGGAGCTGTAAAGGGCTGATGTATTTACACTTGCAGATGATAATGCGGTATTTGCCCCTGCGGGCAGATACCGTGTTATATGAACAGATAGTATATTAAGAGATATACAATGAAAGGAATTAATGTAAAAATGGATAAGTTTATCGTAAACATTATTCACCGTCCGGAAATGGTTCCGGAATATGCGGAAAAGGTCACAGGCCACGGAAAGGCCGAGGACATTTCCCGCAAGGCTCTCCTTACCGAGTCTCTTGACATATTCAAGACCCAACAGGAGTGTGCTCACAAGAACGGTCTTAAGACGACCATTCAAATGACATACGCATCTCTTTTCAACGAAGAGGCCATAGCCCTTGCAAAGGAGCATCACGAAAAGTACGGCGACGAGATCGCGCTCACGCTTTTGGGCCTGCCTTGCGAGCAGTTTAGAAAGAAGTACAAGACAAAGGATTTCTGCATCTGGATGTTTTCCATGGAAGACAAAAAGTCCATAGTCGATGACGTCTTCGGAAAGTTTTATGAGACCTTCGGGTTCTATCCACAGTCAACAGGCTCTTATTATATGGATGCGGAGCTCATAAATTACATCAAAGAAAAGTATCCTTCCGTAGTATGCGCCGTAGCTACATGCTGGGAGGAAGGCCCCAAAGCTTACCATACCTGCAACAACAGCTGGTACACCTTTATGGACGGCGGCCCCTGGGCGCCCTGGATCCCTTCAAAGGTAAATACCCACGCTCCCGCAAAGGATGGAAGCGAGGATTCGGGAATAGTTGCCATACCCCATCTTTCAAGAGACCTTATCGCCTGCTACGACGGAAACGGTTCAAACTTCGGCACACATCCCCAGAACGTTCTTCGCGGAATGAGCTACGACAGCAAGACATGGGATTACCCCTATCTTTACAACCTTATCGACCAGTACAGATATCAGGCTAAGTTCAACAACGGCTATGCATACAACATGATGTTCGTCGGCCCCGGCTGGATGAACAAGATGGGCAGATGGGAAGCACCCTATGAGCTTTTGCTAAAGTCTTATGAAGACGGCTGCGCATACTACGGGAAGCTTAAAAAGGAAGGCGCGCTCTGCGACATGACCATGGCGGAATTTGCCGCTTACTACCGCGAAAAGAAGACCTACACAGAGCCCGAATGCGCGCTTTGGAGGGATATACTCTACGGAAGCGACAAACAGCTCTTCTGGTACTGCGACCCGTTCATGAGAGCATGTGTAAACATGGATCAGGGCGGCGCCATCGTGGATCTGCGCCCCTATGCTGCAAAGCTTGAATGGCCCGTAGGCATAGGTACAGAGCATATCGTGGATGCAAGCTATCCCTTCCTTATCCAGGAAAAATACCGCGCAGGTTACTTTACACACTATGCGGGTGAAGGTACCATACGTTCGGCAAAGGTCTGCCATGGCGGCGAAGAAGTCGACCTTGCGCTCTGCCGCACCAAGGCTCACTTTTCAAAAGAAGGAAATGACCGCATCCTCACACTTGACCCCGTGGATATCGAATTTGCGGACCTTACCGTAAAGCTTCAGACCGTCATCACATTCACAGAAGGTAGCAGCAATATAAAGATAGAGCGAAAAGTCTTGGAGATGTCCGATGAGTCGGCGGAAGTTACCATAAACGAATACATGGTCGGATGCTACGGCACAACGGAATATACAGAGGATATGTCGTCGCTTACCTTAAGACTTAGCGGAAGCGAAAACAAAGAATTAAAGTATGAATACAAGTGCCGCGAGGAAAGCCTTGCGGGCGCACAGAGCGTTTCATGCTCACTTCCTCCCATAAAGACCAAAGTTACACTTACATGCGAAGGAAGTGAAAAATGCGGCTACTTTAAGGAAGGCTACGCATTCAGCCCTATGTTCACCATAGGCTATACCGGAAAGCTTGAAAAAGGGGAGGTGTTTAAGACATGGCTCAGTCTGGAAAGGGAAGATTGAATTACAGATGCCCGTCCTGCTTTATGAGGGATCTGGACATAGATATGTTTTATGACAAGGACAAAAAGGAATTCTACTGCATACGCTGCCAGTACACCGGCACGGAAGAGGATGTCTTAGAAAAGAACGAGATGATCCGCTTCAGATACCGCGACATGCATAAGCGCTATGCAATGGAGGACTTTGAGAAATTTGACTGATGATAAACAGGATATATGGGGCTGTAAAAAAACAGCCCCTGTTATTGTTGTAAGCATCTCTATGATCATTTGCACGCAGGACAGAGTTCGCTACCCTCACTTCGCGGCGAAAAGATCGACAGTCCAGCTTTGCAAATAGATCATAGAGACGCTGTCTTGCATTTACTATATGTGGCTGTTTTTTTACAGCCCCGTATATATTTTGGAGGTTATATGGAGCCCTGGATAATAGGAATGGATATTTCCACGCTTCTTGAGGTGGAAATATGCGGCGGAAAGTATTATAATAACAAAGTAGAGGGTGACGCGATAGAGATACTTCGTTCTTACGGCGCAAATATGGTAAGGCTCCGTCTCTGGAACGATCCTTTTGATGAAGAAGGCAATTCCTACGGAGCCGGTACATGCGACCTTAAGACCGTCCTCACGCTTGCCCGCCGCGCTAAGGCAGCCGGCATGGACTGGCTTTTGGATTTTCATTACAGCGATTTCTGGGCGGACCCCGGAAAGCAGTATCCGCCAAAGGCATGGGCAGGATATGACCTGGCGGAGATGAAGGAAGCTGTATACGATTACACGCTTTCCGTAATAGAAGAATGCGCACGTAAGGGCCTGATGCCCGGCATGATAGCCATCGGAAACGAGCTGTCAAACGGCATGCTCTGGCCACTGGGCAAGCTTCCCGAATACAAAAATCTTGCGGAGCTCATATCCGCAGGAATCAGGGCGGCAAGGAAAGCGGCCGCCGGCGTTCCCGTAATGATACATCTTGACAACGGAGGCAACAACGAGCTCTACCGCAGGTGGTTTGATAATTACCTTTCAAACGGCGGCGAGGACTTTGACTGCATCGGCCTTTCATACTATCCTTTCTGGCACGGCTCTTTGGAAGACCTTCGAGGTAATATGGCCGATGTCTCCGAAAGATACGGAAAGCCCCTCTACATAGCCGAAGTATCCATGGGCTTTACAATGGAGGATTATGCGGCTTATGAGGGGCTGGCCGCAGATGAGAGAAACGGCTACGCCACAAGACCGGAGGTTGTTGCAAAGGTTCCTTATCCCATGACAAAGGAAGGCCAGACCGCGTTTATGGAGGATTTCATAAAGACTATCCGAAGCGTAAAAGGCTGCAGAGGTTATTTCTACTGGGAACCCGCCTGGCTTCCAAGGCCCGGCAGCGGCTGGGCCACGCCCGCGGCCATAAAATATATGAACGAAAAGGGAAAGCCCGGCAACGAATGGGCCAACCAGGCGCTTTTTGACTATGACGGGAATGCTCTTCCCGCGCTGAAAGTACTGAAAAACTGACAGGGAATGAATATGGCAAGAGGAAAAAGAACATTTACACTTCCTACGGTCTCTGCCGCAGGGCTCAAAAGGTTTGCTTTTGCAAACATGCTCATCTGGCTTGCAGGCCTCTTTATCTTCGAAAAAGGCATACTTCACGGCAACGAATACAGCTTAAAAGAGCTTCAGGAAATGATGGGCTCGGACGCCGCGTTAGCGCGCACCATCATTTTGGCAATCGCTTTGCAGATGATCGGCGGCATCGCCTTCCCCGTGTATGCATACCTCACCGTTATGGGCTTTGAAAAGACAAAGTCCGTAACGGACTATCTCGGAAAGATCGCCATGACCGCCATTCTTACCGAGGCCTTCTGGGATTATGCCATGGAAGGCAGTTTCTTTTCACTTGAGACCCAGAACCCTCTGTTCACGGTCCTTCTTGCCCTCATTTGCCTCATGATCATGAAATACATAGACGAAAAGGTCAAGGACGGCAGGATCTTTTACAAGCTCGGCACAATGCTCATATCCATACTCTGGGCCATGCTCCTAAGAACCTACGGCGGCACCACCTTCATCCTCCTTGTATCCGTCTTCTACCTTTTGAAGGATAAAAACGGCCTCAAATGCTTCCTTGGCATGATGATCACCATAGCCGGCCCCTTCCTCGGCCACGGCTCCTTCCTCGGCGTCGTTTCCTTCTACGGCATCTACAGCTTCGGCCTTATCGCAAGGCTCGCGTTTTAAAAAAATGAGACCCGGGGACGGGGTCACAGTCTCAAAATATGTATTGACTAATTTCGCATCAGGGTATAGAATATCCTCACAATCAAATATCCGGGGAGCCAAGTGGCTGAGAGGAGGACTTTTCGTCCTCGACCCGCAGACCTGATTTGGGTAATGCCAACGTAGGGAAGATCAATATGGCATGCCGCAGTCTTTGCGCGGCAGGCGTTGTTATAGTATTTTCGGCAGGCATACCTTATGCCTGCCTTTAATATTTTAAAAGGAGAATAAAAAATGTTTGGAAAATGTCTTGAAAATGTAAGAAGCAGCTGTCCTCTTGTGCACAACATCACAAATTACGTTACTGTTAATGATGTAGCAAATATCCTGCTTGCGTGCGGGGGAAGCCCTATAATGTCGGATGAGCCGGATGATGTGTACGATATCACATCCATCTGCGGCGGGCTTAACATCAACATAGGTACGTTGAATAAAGGAAGCATCGAGGCCATGTTCATTGCGGGAAAAAGGGCAAACGAACTGGGACACAAAGTGCTTTTGGACCCTGTAGGCGCGGGCGCTTCAAAGCTTCGCACAGACACGGCCGTTAAGCTTATGGAAGATATCAAATTTACTGTCATAAGGGGAAACATCTCCGAGATAAAGACGCTTGCTCTTGGAAGCGGTACGACAAAGGGAGTTGACGCTGATGCGTGTGATGCAGTTACTGAAGATACTCTTGATGAAGCAGTTAAATTCGCTAAGTCCTTTGCAGCTTCAACCGGCTCCGTAGTTGCGATCACAGGAGCCATAGATCTGGTAAGCGACGCGGAAAAATGCTATGTGATAAGAAACGGAAGGCCTGAGATGGG
>CADAQV010000092.1 GCA_902790095.1 uncultured Lachnospiraceae bacterium
ATTGCACCTTGACAACTGAATACTCTTTTTCAAGCCCGTTATTATGAAGTGTGAAGCCTTTCTACTATATATAATAGCGGGCTATTTTTATGCCCATTTGAAGGAGGGACAAGCCAATGAACATGAGCGAAGATGTGACTGCCGTATCCATGCAGGTATCGGAAAAGGCGGCAGAAGCGGCGGATGTAGCAAAGGATATGGGCTATATTGCGGCCCTTTCAAATACCACATACAAGCTGCAGAGCTATTTGGAGATCGCGGAGCTTATCGTAATGGCGGTCGTTTACCTTGCGCTATGGGCACTGCTTCTCATCTTTTTATCCTTCTTCCTTCGCATCTGCACGAAAAAATCCATGGATGCATTCAAGAGCGATATCGCCATCATGAGATCCATGGGAATCAGGGTAAGGGAGATAAAGGCAGCGGTATACATAAGAATAATCATATGCATACTGCCCTCTATAATACTGCTTCCCATAGGCGCGTATTTCGTCTACAGAACGGACTTTGGCGGAAGGCATTTGGTGTTCCTTTACGCGCCGCAGTACATTGTCATATATCTTCTGCTGTTGCTTGTCATAGCAAGGGTGGCAAAGAGGCATGTTGCAAATCTGTTTTCGGAAAACGTCCGCAAGGCGCTTAAGGAGGAGTAGAAATGATCAGCTTAAAAAATGTAAACAAATACTTCTTTAAAGGCCGCCCCAACGAGATACATGTAATAGATGACATAACTCTTGAACTCCCGGCTACGGGTATGCACGCGCTTTACGGCCAGAGCGGCTGCGGAAAGACGACACTTTTAAATACCATAGGCGGGCTTGACGGCATTAAAAGCGGCAGCATAGAGATAGACGGAAATGATATCAAAAAGAATACGGATAACATAAGAAACCGTTACATCGGCTATATCTTCCAGAATTACAACCTGAACCTTAAGGTCAGCAATTATGAAAATGTTGCAGAGTCCTTAAGGCTCTGCGGCATGGAAGATGAAGAAGAGATAAGTAAAAGGGTAATGGCGGCGCTTGAAAATGTCGGCATGGAAAAGTATATCCACCGCATGCCGGACACCCTTTCGGGCGGTCAGAAGCAGAGGATAGCCATAGCAAGGGCAATAGTAAAGAACCCGGCCATAATCCTTGCGGATGAACCCACGGGAAACCTTGATGAATCAAATACCATCGTCATAATGGATCTTTTGAAAAGCATCTCAAAAGAGCATCTGGTGCTTCTTGTAACACATGAGAGCGAACTGGTAGACCATTACTGCGAACAGGTAATAGAATTAAAAGACGGACATATAGAAAATGTCCGAAAGAATGCCCACGCCGACGGATATGTGGCAAGGGACAAAAACACGGTATACCTTGGCGAAATGGAAAAAAGGACAGCCGCTGCCGGAAGGGTGACCTTAAACTGCTACGGCGACGAGTTCCCCGAAAATGTCACCATAAGTCTTGTCAACAGAAACGGACAGCTCCTTTTAAAATGCGACAACGCAAAGGTAAAGCTGCTTGACGATTCGAGCGAGATCACATTTTCCGAAAAGACCTTTAAGCAGGAAGAACAGAAGGAAAAGCAGAGCGCAAAGATAGATATGTCCTGCCTGCCTGCTTTTGAAGGAAAGAATTACGGCAGACTGTTCCACATAAAAAATGCGGCAAAGGAAAGCTACGAGCAGTTAAAAGAAAAGAAGAGCAGAGGAAACAAAACATTAAGAAGCGGCCTCACCTTCTTTACGATAATCATCGTGATGCTTACCGCCATTGCCGGAAAAGAGATAAAAAAACTGCTTGACGCAAGGGACTCATATAATCATAATGCCTATTATGTCTTTGCGGAGACTAAGGAAGATCTTAAAAAGCTGTTTGATGCGGCAGATGCAAAGGAAAACGGAATAGACTGCGCAGTGATCTTGGATAATGCGGCAAAATACGATGATGAACAATATGAGTTGTATGTAGATCTTTTTGAGAGCTTTTCGTATCGGGACCGCAACATTTACTCCAGAATGATGGGGGGGATGGGGGATGTCTCAGTTGTAGCCGGACATGGGGTTACGCTGTCTGATGAACTTATCAAAGACACAGAGTTGCTTATAGGGAGAAAGACGGATCTTGGTGAGAACGAGGCAGTCATAAGTTCGGAACTGGCGGATGTTTTTCTTAAGAATGCCAATTTCAGCTTTATAGATGAAAGGTCAGATCTCATCGGAATACGGATTTTTAATTATTATTCCTCTAAAACAATAGTTGGTATAGTCGCATCAAATGAACCTGCGGTTTATGTAAATGAATATGCACTTCTTGGCAGCGGAAACAACATTGAGGGCATCATTTACAGCGAAGATTATTCGCAAAGAATAGCAGACGGTGAAGCTATATATACATATTTCGGCGATGAAAGCGATGCGATATATTCAGTCGGAGAGACTGTCACAGTAAACGGTGTAGAGCTTAAGATCAAATCGGCTGCAAGTATTGGTACAAAGGCGGAACTTGAAGAACTTATTAAAGGCGGAAAAGATTATGGCTATGATAAATGGGCCGATAAGATAGAAAGCATTACATATGACGCTTCTTCCGATTCTTATCAGGCAGAGGTCAGGATAGATGACCATTCGACTGTAACGCATGTCCTTTCTGCGATGGATTACAGTGTTATTATGCAACTTTCAAGAAGCAAGGGGGCAGGACTTACCGTCTCGTATAACGACTACATGGCGATGGTAAAAGAAGAAAAGATCAAGAACGGAAATACATACGTCTTGGTCCACGCTAGCGATAACAGTGCCTGCGAAGCCTTCCTCAGGGCAAATTTCGAAGGACGTCCTCTGCCTGCAGGCGTAGCATATTCTCTGTATACACCTGATGATATTTATAAGAGTAAGACAAGCGAGATAACGGAAGGCCTCTCGGGTAGGGCAACGATCATATTTGTATTCTGCGTACTTTTATGCATCTGTATGTATATGATCATGAGAGGTTCTGTAATGTCGCGCGTAAAGGAGATAGGCGTTTATCGCTGCATCGGCGTGACAAAGAAGAATATGAATTTCCGCTTCATGGTGGAATGCTTTGTGCTTGCCACAATGTCCATACTTCCGGGCGTTTTGTTCATGGTCGGCAGCATACATATCATGACGCATCTTTCGGGTATAATGTTTGCCATCTTTATGCCCTGGTGGCTCTGCGTGCCCGTGCTTATAATACTGTATATAATTGCCATTGTATGCGGCGTTCTGCCCTGCATTATGCTGATGCGCAAGACACCTGCACAGATCATGGCGAAATATGACGTATAATACCGTCAGAGTAGCACAATGTGTACCCAAAAGCAAAAATGAAAAATTAGGTACATCGGTTGAAAACAAAAAATGTCAAGGCAGTGTACCTAAATGCGAAAAACAAGAAATTAGGTACACTGACATGGCAGAAAAGAGCCGGGGCAGTGTACCCAAATGCGAAAAAATAGAAATTAGGTACACCGTCAGGGTGGAAAAAGAGTTAAGGAAGTGTACCTAAATGCGAAAAAATAGAAATTAGGTACACAGCCAGGGCAGAAAAAGAGTTAAGGCAGTGTACCAAAATGCGAAAAATAAGAAATCAGGTACACCGTCAGGGTAGAAAAAGAGCTGGGGCAGTGTACCTAAATGCAAAAAACAGGAAATAAGGTACACTGACGGGCAGAAATAGAGTTAAGGCGGTGTACCTAAAAGCAAAAAATAAGAAATTAGGTACACTGGCAGGGTAGAAAAAGAGTTAAGGCAGTGTACCCAAAGGCAAAAATAAGAAATTAGGTACACCGTAAGGCCGGAAAAAGGTAATAGCAAGGAAGGAAAAGAAGAAAGTTTTATGAAAATCATTGCAGGCCTCGGCAATCCCGGGGATAAATACGTGGGTACGCGGCACAACATTGGCTACGATGTCTTAGACCGCATAGCCCTTGATTACAAGATAGATATCCATGAAAGAAAGTTCAAAGGCCTTGTCGGAAGCGGATATATAGAGGGGGAAAAGGTAGTACTTGTAAAACCCCTCACCTATATGAATCTTTCAGGCGAATGCATCCGGGAGGTGACTGATTTTTACAAGATCGATGTCAACGAAGATCTCCTCATAATATGTGACGATATCAATCTTGAAAAGGGACAGCTACGTCTGCGTGAAAAAGGGAGCGCAGGAGGGCACAACGGCCTTAAGAGCATCATAGCGCATGTGGGGGACGGCTTTAAGAGGATCCGCTTCGGCGTGGGAGACCGCGACGGCCGCATAGATCTTGCCGACCATGTGCTTGGGCACTTTCCCAAAGAAGACTGGGATATAATAAAAGAGGGGGTACTAGGTGCGGAAGGCGCAGTAAAATGCTGGATAACAGCAGACTTTGCCACCGCTCAGAATCAATACAATCGAAAGAAGAACGGGTGATATGTCATTATTCAAATGGCCCGTATTTGATACGGGCATTTTCGGTGATGCGAAGGATTCCCTTAAAAAGGGAGTCACGCCGCTGCTTATAGGCGGGTGCATCACATCTCAGAAGGCACATCTCTTAAGCGAGCTGGGAAAGGACTTTTCCCGGCTTTTGGTCGTGGCAAAAGACGATCTTGCCGCAAAAGAGCTTTACGACGATCTTTCGTCACTTATGGATGATGTGTCCTTCTATCCCGCAAAGGACCTGATATTTTACCAGGCCGACTTGACAGGAGGCTACCAGGCAGGGCAAAGGATCATGGTCATGAAAAAGCTCTGCGAAGGCGGGGGCAAAGTCATAGTTACGGCAATAAACGGCCTTATGAACGTGCTCCCGGATTTTGAGGAGTGGAAGAATGCCGCGTTCGAGCTTTCTATCGGCGCGACCGTAATGGAAAAAGCTGTCTCAAAAAAGCTTGTGGAGATGGGATATACAAAAAGAGCCGCAGCCTCATCACCGGGCGAATTTGCCGTCCGCGGAGACATCATGGATATCTACCCCTATACGGATGATAACCCTGTCAGGATAGAATTCTTTGGCGACGAGATAGACAACCTTCGTGAATTTGACGCGGAGAGCCAAAGAACCATAAGACAGCTAGGCAGCGCAAAGATATATCCGGCCTGCGAATTTCTTCTTAGTGACGAGAGGAAAAGAGCGGGCCTTAAAGCCATGGAAAAAGAGTATCTTGACAGGTACGAGTCCTTTAAAAGTGCGGGTAATTATGATGCGGCTCTGAATCTCAAGGCATCCGCGGGCCTTGTTATAGAACAGCTTAAAAGCGATATCATTCCGGGAAACCTTTACAGCTATCTCCCCTATTTTGACAGCCGCTCGGGCAGCCTTCTTGACGCGTTTAAGGGCGAAGGAACCCTTATAGTACTTGATGACCATGCCGAATGCAGCGAAAAGGGCAGGGCCGTATACGAAGAATGGGAAGAATCCTGCACGAACAGGCTTGAAAAGGGATATATGCTGTCGAAGCAGAAAAAGGCCCTTATTTCCGACAGCAAGATATGGACTGCCATAAAAAAACAGCAGATACTCATGCTTTCGGGGGCTTTTTCTAAAACAGAAGGAATAAAGCCCGCAAAGAGCTTTAACCTTTCCGTTACGGGCGTGGCTTCATATAAAAATGATCTGGGGCTTTTGACATCGGACCTTAAAAAGTGGAAAAAGTCGAAAAAATCGGTCGTTCTGCTATACCAGTCAAGATCGCGTGCGCAGAGAATGGCGGATATTTTGTACGACGAAGAGGTTGGCGCCGTTTACGCCGAAAAGGGCGAAGGTACCGCGCTTCCCGGGCAGACCCTCATTACATGCGGAAGACTTAAAAGCGGCTTTAATTACGGTCTTTACGGTCTTATTGTCCTTACAGAGACCGATGTTTCGGGCGCGCAGGAAAAAAAGAGAAAAAAGCATGGGATAAAGGGCAACGCCATATCATCCCTTGCGGACCTTAAATTCGGCGACTATGTCGTGCACGAAACATACGGCCTCGGAATCTACAGGGGAAT
>CADAQV010000093.1 GCA_902790095.1 uncultured Lachnospiraceae bacterium
AATGAAGATAGTTTCATCTGCCGGAGCATTCCCGATGATGAAAGCCTTTTGCAAAAGCGACTATGCGGACAGAAAAGTTTTGGTAAAAGAAGGCGATGAGCTTTCACTCGGTGCGCATAAGCTTTCTTTTATTGCCGCACCTATGGTGCACTGGCCGGAAGTTATCTTTTCCTATGACCATACGGATAAAGTGCTGTTTTCTGCCGATGCATTCGGAAAGTTCGGTACGATCGGCACCGATGAGGAATGGGCATGCGAGGCTGCAAGATACTATTTCGGTATCGTGGGCAAGTTCGGCATGCAGGTCCAGAATGTGCTAAAAAAAGCAGCCGCTCTTGATATAAAGACCATCTGCCCTCTTCACGGGCCCGTGCTTACAGGTGACCTTTCAGAATACTTTACGCTCTATGACATGTGGTCAAAATATGAGCCTGACAAAAACGGCGTGGCCATATTCTATACATCCGTCTACGGACACACGGGGAGAGCTGCGGAGCTTCTTAAAGATGAACTTGAGGCCATGGGCTGCAAAGCAGCATTAAATGACCTTGCAAGATGCGATATGGCAGAGGCGGTTGAAGACGCTTTCAGATACGGACGCATAGTTCTTGCCACAACGACATACAACGGCGACATCTTCCCGTTCATGAAGACATTTATCAACACCCTTACAGAGCATAATTTCTGCAACCGGAAGGTCGGTCTTATAGAAAACGGTGCGTGGGCGCCGGTAGCAGCAAATGTAATGAAAAAGATGCTTGAAGGCGCAAAGGGTATCGAATATACAGAGAACTCTGTAAAGATAAAGGGCGACCTGACGCAGGAAAACATCGATCAGATAAAGGCACTTGCAAAGGAGATGGCCTGATATGGCCGGCAGGAATTTGATATGAAAAAGATATACAGATCAATCATCATCTTCATGTGTCTGATACTGCTCGTTCCGGCAGGTGTATTTGCGGACGGTGACGCAGAGTCTGAATTTAAAACATTTTCAGACTTTAAGGGAAAGACCGTATCCATGCTTACCGGAGCTCCTTTTGAAGAGCTTGTAAAAAGCAAGGAGCCGGGCATAAAGGAAGTCGTTTATTTTGCAAGCATGCCCGATGCTGTTCTTGCGATAAAGAGCAAAAAAGTCGATGCCATACTTATGAACAACGCCATTGCCGCTCTTCATGTGAACCGTGACAGCTCGCTTGCCTTATTTCCCGAAAACCTCGGTGAATCGAATTTCGGATTTGCCTTTGCAAAGGGTGACAAAAGACGCGATGAATGGCAGGCGGCTTTTGACAGGATAAGCAAGGAAAAAATAGACGAGCTTTGGGAAAAATGGACCGGAAGCGACACAAGCAAAAAATATCTGTCAGATCAGACATGGCCCGGTAAAAACGGCACTATAAAGATAGCCACCTGCGACACGCTTGAGCCCATGTGCTATGTAAGTGATGACGGCGATCTTGTCGGATTTGAGATCGAGCTTTTGATGGTCATGGCCGAAGATCTTGATTACCACCTTGAGATAAAGGGGATGGACTTTGCTTCCGTCATGGCGGAGGTACAGGCCGGAAGGTCGGATATAGGATGCGGATCGATCATAATAACCAATGAGCGCAGGGAGCTTGTAGACTTTATAGAGCACTACCCCGCCGCATTCGTACTGATAACAAGATCGACCTCTGCCGATGAAAGTAACGAAGGCTTTTTTGCCGGTCTTGCGACAAGCTTTAAGCGAACATTTATAACCGGCGGCAGATGGCAGATGATCGCATCGGGAATGGGAATGACGCTGCTTATGGCCGTTATGTCAGGCGTTACAGGCACCGCACTGGGTTTTTCGCTTATATTCCTAAAAAGGCGCGGCAACAAGGTCGCATCTGCCTTTATAAATGCTTTCAACTCCCTGATAACCGGTATACCCGTCGTTGTAATACTTATGGTATTTTATTATGTCTTTTTCGGACATATAGACATACCCGCGGTGATAGTTGCCATCATCGGCTTTTCCCTTATATTTGCCTCACGCGCATACGGAGTCATATGGAATGCCACGACCGCAATAGACCCCGGACAGAGGGAAGCTGCTCTGGCTCTTGGCTACACCGAAAGCGCCGCCTTTAGAAAAGTCGTTCTGCCTCAGGCTAAAAAGCTCTATCTTCCTTTGCTCAGCACGCAGTTTGTGACACTTTTAAAGGAGACCAGCGTAGCCGGATATATTACGGTGCTTGATCTTACGCGCGCCGGCGACCTTATAAGAAGCCGGACCATGGAAGCATTCTTTCCCCTGCTGTCCATTGCATTTATCTATTTCCTTCTCACATGTCTTAGCCTGAAGATGATCAGGCGGATACAAAAGATCTCTTTAAAAAAGCATGACGCAAGGAAGATAAAGGGGGTGGATTAAATGAGTCTTATAGAAATACAGAATCTTAGAAAAGAGTATTCCGATATCATCCCCTTAAAGGACGTGACCGTTTCCATAGAAAAGGGCGAAGTCATAAGCATCATCGGACCTTCCGGAACCGGCAAATCCACTCTCTTAAGGTGCCTTAACCGCCTTGAGACTCCGACTTCGGGTTCAATAGTCATAGACGGGATCGATGTATGCAAAAAAGATGCCGACCTGCCTACCTTAAGGAAAAAGATGGGCATGGTCTTCCAGTCTTTCAATCTTTTTGCGCACAAGACCGTTATAGAAAACATCATGATGCCCCAGCAGGACCTTCTTGGCAAAAGCGCAAAGGAAAGCTATAACGAGGCCATGATCGTGCTTTCAAAGGTCGGCCTTGAGGGCAAGGCAAGAAGCTACCCCGACGAGCTTTCGGGCGGTCAGAAACAGCGGGTTGCCATTGCCCGTGCACTGGCCATGCATCCCGATATCCTGCTCTTTGACGAGCCCACTTCCGCTCTTGACCCCACGATGGTATCGGAGGTCTTAGCGGTAATAAGAAGCCTTGCCAAAACAGGTCTCACAATGCTGATCGTCACACATGAGATGCGCCTTGCAAAGGATGTCTCCTCCCGAATACTTTTCATGAATGAAGGCATGATATATGAAGAAGGAACACCCGAGCAGATATTCGGTGATCCCCAAAAGGAAGCTACAAGGAATTTCATATTCAGGATACTCGACTGGAATTACCGGCTGAATGCCGAATCGACCGATATCTATGGTCTTATGGGAAGCCTTGAGGAATTCTGCATGCGCCAGATGCTCGGCAAAAAGGCCTCAAGGAACTGTCAGCTTGCGGTTGAAGAGCTGTCCGTAAACAGCCTTATCCCCTATATTAAAGATCATCCCGAAAGCAGCGCAGACCTTTTTGTTTCCGCAGGTGAGAACGGGACAAATATGGAACTGGCACTAAAGCTGAAAGGCTTTGATAAGGATCTTGATTCTTTGCCCGGAGATGAAATAGCCGGTGCGATATTTAACGGCATAACGACAAGACTTGATACAGAAAAAACGGATGAATTAAGATTCGGTATCAAAGGTTGAGCACTCTATAGCAGTTTATAATAGAGCCGCCGCACTTTTTCACGGTGCGGCAGCTCTTTTAATAATTTCATTTTATTTTATTCTGTTGATTTTTTGATTCCTTCAGCCATTTACATAAGGGAATGACTAAACAATTCATGTCATTCCCTTTATTTTTTTAAGTGTACTTTCTTAAAAATCTTGCTATGATGGTCGCGGCATCCTGCCTGCTTATCTCTTCTTTGGGTCTGAAGGGGCTTCCGTTTCCGATAAAGCCGTTTGCATAGCCCCAGTTCATTGCTTCTACCGCGTAGGCCGATACCTGGGATGCATCTTCTTTTTCCTTGTACTTTCCGGCAGGCGCAGAAGTGTCATAGCCCTTCCATTTTGCATAACCGTAAAGGATCTTTATGAAATCCTGACGGATAATGTTGTCCCCTTTTCCGAAGGTCTTCTTGTTGTACCCTGTGACAATGCCCTCTGCCCATGCCCAGTTCACTGCATCGGTATAATACTTTCCTGCGGGCACATCCTTAAAGGATGCTTTCTTTGCAGCTGCAGGCGTTCCTTCCATCCTGTGGATTATGACGACCACATCTTCGCGGACGATATTTTTGCCGACTCCGAATGTAGTTTTATTAAGGCCGCTCATTATGCCCTTGTCCAAAAGGTACAGAATATCATTCGTGTAATACTTTCCTGCCGGCACATCCGCGAAAGGATTTGCAAGCACGGGAATCACCTGCTGCTTTATTTCCTCATATCCGCAGACCCTGCAGACCTTTCCGTCTGTAAGTCCCGTCTCTGTATGAGTCGCAGCCTTGCCTTTTACCGTTTCGATCGAGTGGCTGTATACTACGTCTACATTTACCGTGGCTTTTGCCTGGTTATGGTTTGCATCTCCGGCAATAAGTACCGTAATTACGGCAGAGCCCGTGCCCTTTTTGGTGATGACACCGTTTGCGGATACTGCCGCTATGCCTGTATTTGATGATGAATATGTGATCTGGCCGCTGCCCTTTGCGCCGATGCTCTTGGTGGTTTCAGCGCAGCTTATAGAAATCTTATCAGGGCATGTAAGTGTATGTGCTGCTTTCTGTATGGTAAACGTCTTTGAGGTCGAGCCCTTATAATTTCCGCGTCCGGCTATGGTGACTGTGGCCTGACCGGCATTTATGTTATTTGATACTGCCACCACATAATCGGTGTTTTCCGTAAGCACTTTAGTGCCGCGCTTTACGGTTATGGAAGGCTTTATGGCTGAGCCCGTATATACATATGTTCCGTTTACCGTTATGGTCGCCACGTCTTCGATGTTGACCTTATTAACCGTAACATGACATCACGCCGTCACTTGTTACCTTAACTATGTTTTCGTTTGAAGATACATATGTAATGGGTACTCCGATCTCTTTATATGTTTCTATCGCCTGAGATGAATCTCCAAATGTCCTGGTGATGCTCCTTTGGGTGCTTTCGGGAACGATCAACTGATGTGATGTGAGATCATAGGGGTTGTACTGATAGAAATCGATCTCGTTTCCGTCGGTAACATACCAGGTGATAAGACCGTCCTCGGTAACTATCGGCTTACAGTCCGAAAGCCTGCATTTAAGGGCATAGGAGTCTGATATCTGTTTTCCGGTATCCGAAATAAGGGCGATCCTTGTATAGATATTTCCCGTAGCCGAATCGGTCTCCTCCCACATCATTACAAATATGTAATCGTTATATTTTACAAGGTGGGGAGTCTTTACGGTTATGCAGTCTTCTGAGGTATAGTTTGTCAGCATATTGCTGCTAAACTTACCGCCTGCCTTAGGGCCCGAAATAACTACAATGTTTCTCTTTCCGTATGCCGAATAGACGGACGCATCATACATATCGACACTGTTTATCGCCACAAGACAGTTTTCGGGAGATATCTCAAATCCGCCCACGGATACGCCTGTTGCATTTGCGCCCTCATAGCCATTTATTCCGTAGATGGTACCGTATATCCTTACGGCAGTCACGTTGTCTCCGGCATCAACGCTTGTAAACGAAACACCTCTCGGGTGCGCATCGCCGTGGTCCACGCGGTAGATCTTTTCTCCGTCCGATTGAATAAACTGGTTGAAGGAATGGCTTACATAGCCGTATCCAAGATTCATCACATCATAATACGAATCCAAAATCGTCATTGACGATTTGTCTATCATGAATGTCATATTTGCCTGATGATGGTAACCGTCCGATGACTCATACATTTCATGGCAAGTATATACATACAGAAGATCGTCCGTCTCTGCCATGCGGCATGATCCCGCTTCAAACGGAATATATGTATTTGCGCCCTTTACTAAGCAGCTGCTTATCCTGGTCCAGTCTTTTGAATACTTTACTACTCTAAGGACTTCTTTCCCGTCTGATTCTTCATCGTTTCTCTGCCCGAAAACAAGGTAGTTGTTATCCTCGCCTGCAAAGAAACCTCCGAAAAGCGGAAGTTCTGCGCTTATGTTGCGGGATGTCTTTTTCTTAAAGCTGCTGTCGTATGTCTCTACCAGAACGATGCCGCCCGTATATTCCACTCTTGTAAAGCTGCCGTCCGCGTTTTCATACAGATATGAATTTACAACATTTGCGCAGGTAGAATAATTATTGTCCGAAACATTATCAGTCACTGTTCCGTTTGATACCACTTTTCCGACAGAGGGTGTGGTCACTGCCGATTCTTTGACAGTGATGGTTATCTTAGCCGTTGCCCCCGAAACAGGTTCTGTTATTGTTATGACAGCCTTGCCGGGCTTTACGCCGATTATCTTGCCGCCATCGGTCACACCGACAGTTTTGTCATCGCTGCTTGAGAATTCATAGGTGCAGGAAAGCGTCGAATCGGACGTAACGATTATATCTACCGTTTCAGCTATTTCGAGGGTCTTCTTTGGAACCGTAGCTGTAATAGCCGTAGGCTCTGACCATTTGATCATTTCTATGTAAAATACGCCGTCTTCTTTTTCGGTCGCTACGACATAGTTCTTATATACATTGAGTGCAAAAACGGGATGTGCGGTCTCGATCTTGTACTTGAGCTTGTTTTGGTCCGGATCGATTCCGTAGATCACTTTATCGTTCATGTATATTAGCGCTGCATTGCTGCCTTGAAGGTATGCAGTCCTGGTGCCGACACTTTCAACACGGCTTGAATCTGTATTGTTTGTGTCGAAACAGCTGCGGGTATACGAAAGAGCCACCTGATTGCCTTCAGCGCCGAAAACAAAGTTATTTGAGTCAAGCAGACTTATTCTTCCCAGTAATCCTTCGTTACAGAAAAGATATTTCCCGGCGAAAAGCGAAATATTGTCGCGTAACTCGCTGTAATAACTCTGCCCAAACACTATTGAACCTTCCGTTGAAGATTTCAGTATCTGCATGCTTAGATCTTCATCATAGGTGCTTACAACGCCCTTTACCTGAAGAGGCGCAGATATGACATTATCATTGACATTGCAGATAAAGAGTGTTCTTACATCGTGGTCATAACCCCAATAGCGCCAGTTCCAGTAACCTTCGTAATATACATTTCCGTTGGTGTCATCTACCGCGCCTATCGAATATATATTGTGCCCTGTTTCGGTCTTTGAAAGCTCTGCCCCTTTATTATCAAAGAGGTGGATATAGTATTTGCCGGAAGATGAGGTTGCAAGATAGATGCGTCCGCTTCCGTCCGCGCATACGGACAGAGCGTTTTCGCCTGACATGCTTACAACCTTGCTGCCCTTAAGCGTTTTAAGATCGTATACGTACACAGCGGCTGCAGAATTCTCCGTACCGCAAACATAAAGCCTGCCATCCTTTACATATGCATCCGTTGATACGGGAAGCGTAAGCACAGGGGTAACATCCATCGTATAGTAAGACAGGAATTTCAAAATATTTTTATCTAATATGAACTGTCCGTCTATTCCGTCTACCGCAAAATTCTCGCATATGGATGAGATGCTGTTATAGGTTATTGTGTCTGCAGGAAGCGTGATATTTTCATGGTCTGCAAGCACAAGCGCGCCGGTGACTGTAACAGTGCATTTAAGAGTAACCGTGCCGTCAAGACTGACTGCACTTATGGTTGCTTTTCCGGCACTTACGCCCGTCACCTTACCCATACCATCAACTATGGCAACAAGGGGGGCGGAGCTTGTCCATGTAAAATATGATTCATCTACAGTATCGCCTATTATGGCAAGAGAAAGCTCGTCACCGCATCTTATGCCGGCAGATGTAACAGATAGCCTTACAGTGCCCGCGGCGATCTCCGCCATGTCCTTGAATCTTGTCTTTGAAAAGTCATAAAAGGACTTTTGAATATATTCTGCCCAGCCCGCATTTGTCGAGTCATAGCAAACGACTGCGTCCGAGGGAATATTATAATATGAATAATTGTTATATGCGGGAGCTGTTCCTTTAAATGTTATGCTTTTAAGCTTGCCCCCGCCGCTGAATGCGTAGCCGTCTATCGTGCAGGCATCAGACTGAACGGTTATCTTTTCGAGACTGCCGTTTGAAAGGGCATAGCTTTGTATCTTTTTTACCGATGCCGGAACTGTAAATGCGGTCTTGTCGTTCTTTCCCTTCGGATAAGAAATAAGCACGCTCTTATCTGCGCTGTACAGTACTCCGCCGGATACGGAAAAAGCGGTATTTCCGGTACTTACGCGGTATGAAGCAAGAGCTGAAAACGAGTTGATACCGCTATTATCCAGGTTTGTGACCCCTGCAGGGATCTTAAAGTAAGTTACCGCCGTACATCCGTAAAGAGCGTTGTTTCCGATGCTTGCTATGCTGTCAGCAAGTGTGAATGTTTCTACATTTGAAAGGCTATAGAAACCGTAATTGCCTATGCGGGTGATACCGCTTTTTACGGTTACTTTCTTTATGAATTTTGAAGCCGAGCGCCAGGGCGCGATGTTGTCTGAATAATATGAATAATCATATATGGCGCCGCTTCCGCTTACGGTAAGCGTGCCCGCGTCAAGATCCACCTTATATTTCGCGTTTTCACCGCAGGAGCCGGAAAGCTTGTCAGAGTAAATGGCAGTAAAATAGTTGCCTGATGCATATGTTGCTGCGGCGCTTCCGGTCTTGCACACTATAGCCATAGATGACCTTGAACGGCCGTAGACATATGTGGCAGACTTGGTAAATCCAACCGCATTCTTGCCAATATTCTTAACGCTTGCGGGAATGGTGATATAGTCCATATTGCAGGTCCCTGCAAGGGCATCCGCTTCTATTGTGACGAGCTTGGACGGAAGATTGAGCTTCTTTATCTCATTGTGGTCAAGTACAGATTCTGTTGCAAGCACGTCAACGCCCGCCGGAATAGTTACTTCCGATACGTCCGTTCCCTGATATTTATAAAGGATATGTCCCGCCAGTATTATGAAATCTTCGGTATGTGCTTCTATAAAAGGGGTATATTTAAATGCATCCCTGCCTATGGACCCTACTGTTTCAGGTATCGTCACCTTTTCAAGCGCTGAGCAGTTATAGAATGCTTCGCTTCCGATGGATGTGACAGAGGACGGTATAACGACCTCTTTAACGCTCGAATTTGATGAAAAAGCGCTCCCCGCTATATGCTTAACAGTACCCGGTATGGTGACCTTTTCGCTCGTGCCGTTATATTTATAAAGCACGGAGTCACCGAGCATTACAAACTCGCCCGAAAGCGCATCGCCAAAAGGCGTATCTGCAAAGGCTCTGCCGTCTATCATCTCAACACTTGCCGGAATCTGAATATTCTGAACTTTTGAAGATTCAAATGCCTTAAAGCCGATGCTCTTTAGCTTTGCGGGCAGCGTGATCGCCGTAAAGCCGCATCCGTAAAAGCCGTAATCATCTATTTTTGTGAGCGTTGAAGGCAGAGTAACGCTTACCGCATTCTTAAGGTTATAAAAGGAAAAGACTCCTACTCCCGTAATGCCTTCGCCTATAACGATCCGGCTTATGGAGTCGCGATAGTTTTTCCATGCCTGACTGTCCGGAAGCATCCAGTCGTACATATCTCCTTCGCCTGTAAGCGAAAGCAGATAGGTTCCGTCAGCTTTTTCCGTCACCGTATACTGCACATTGCTGCCGCAGTTACCCGAATACTTAACATCACCTTCGGCCGCGAAACTGCATGTTGTACATATCAGAATAATGCTGAAAAGTGCTGCTGCAAATAAAAAGGCTTTAGGTAAACATATCTTTTTTTCCATAAGAAATCCCCCTTGTCCGTATTGTACAAAACAATACATGCTATGATACAGTATATATGTGGATAATTAAAAAAACAAGTAAAGCATTTGTGAAATCTATAGATGAAATTGATCTTAGAACAGACCTCCGTTTTCAATGATCAGCTGTCTGCAGGATAAGAATAACTATATTTACGCCCCAAACTACAACTCTTTTGAGTTATAGTTTGGGGCTTTTATCTGTTTTTTATAACTCTTATGAGCACTTTTGTCTCCACCTTCATTTATGGCAAAATTATAAAAAATGGAGGTAAATATATGGATACGAAAGAAAAAAAGATAAATAAAAGAAGCTATAACAGCAATATAACGAATGAGTCATTGATACGCATAAGCAAAATGCTTGAAAGCCGAGGTTGGAGCCTGTACCACTTAGCCAAGGTCTCCGACATACCGCCCACAAGTCTTAACAATCTTTTTCAAAGGAACAACGAGCCGACAGTTCCCACACTTAGAAAGATATGTACCGGTTTTGGAATAACTCTTTCAGATTTCTTTGGGAACGAAATACCGGAAGAGCCCCCAAAATACACCGCGGAAGATCTTATGATCTTATCTATGCTTTCAGAACTTGATCCGGACTCTAAGAAGAGGCTTATCAGCTATATCGACGGGCTGAGGAAGCTTGAAGGGCCATCGGATGGGGAGAAATAAAACGTCCCCCCATCAGCTTACCCTTCATTCTTTAAGTAATAGCGCGGGAATTCTCCCTCATTCATGGGGGAGATGAAAGCGCCCTCAGCCTATATATTTTCACAACATTTCGTTGACATGCGAACATTTGTTTGGTATAATATACTCATGAACAACTATACTCATGGACGCACCTGTGTCTACAACCTAGAACGCCAACGGAGTTCGTGACTATGTATCAGACAGCCATAAAATACCGCGCTTATCCCGATAGCGAACA
>CADAQV010000094.1 GCA_902790095.1 uncultured Lachnospiraceae bacterium
CATGCAAGAACGTACAGATCCCCCGAAGCTATGGAAAAACCTTCCTTTACACACAGCAGATAAAAACCCGCTACAGCAAGGAGCACACACAGCCAAATAACTTTTCCGACCTTTTTTCCCGTCAGGATCCCTAATATTGGAACTATTACTATATAAAGGGCAGTTATGAATCCTGCCTTTCCGGCCGTTGTCATGCCGACACCTGTCTGCTGCAGATAACTTGCGGTAAACAAAGCCAGCCCGCAGCACACTCCCCCGATCACGGTCATTTTGTTTTCAGGCAAAGAGAGGCTTTTCTTTCTTTTTGTACCGCCGCTTTGCCCTGCTTTTTCCATAAAGAAAATGACCGGCAGAAGCATGACAAATGCAAGTATGCTCCTTGATGCGTTATATGTGAATGGTTCCACCTTGTCCGCAGCGGAATTCTGGGCTACGAACGTACTTCCCCATATAAATGCGGTGAGCAGCAAAAGCAGATTCGCACGTGTCTTTTTGTTCATAACTGTTCCTTTTCAAAAACAGCCGGTCTGTTACCGGCTGCATTGATATTTCCTATAATACTTTTGATAAAAATTCCTTAAGCCTGGGGTTTTGAGGGTTTTCAAAGAATTCCTTCGGCGAATTCATCTCAAGGATCTTTCCGCTGTCCATAAATATAACTTTGTTTGCAACTTCTTTTGCAAATCCCATCTCATGGGTGACGACCACCATGGTCATTCCTTCCTTTGCAAGCTCTTTCATAACATCGAGGACTTCCCCTACCATTTCGGGATCAAGCGCACTGGTAGGCTCATCAAAAAGCATGACCTCAGGGTTCATCGCAAGCGCCCTTACGATCGCGATCCTTTGTTTCTGGCCGCCTGAAAGTGTTGATGGATAGGCATTTGCCTTATCCTCAAGACCTATTCTTCCGAGAAGCCTCATCGCATTGTCGTAAGCATCCTTTTTTATCTGCTCGCGGCTTCTTTTGTCCTGACTTCCCTTTTTCTTTGCGGCTTTTGTCTGGATATGTACGGGTGCCATCATTATGTTCTGGATGACGGTCTTATTGTTAAAGAGGTTGAAGTGCTGGAAGACCATTCCCATATGCTGTCTGTGGACATTTATGTCCACGGAAGGATCTGCAATGTCCACATCGTGATATATTATCTGGCCATCCGTTGCATCCTCCATGCAGTTGAGGCAGCGAAGGAATGTGCTTTTTCCTGAACCCGACGGTCCGATGATGCACATAATATCTCCTTTTTCTATGGTGAGATCTATGCCCTTGATCACCTCAAAGCCGTCATTAAATGTCTTTTTAAGGTTAATTACGTCTATCACTCTTACGCAGCCTCCTTTCAAGCATTTTCACACCGATACTTATAATGATGACAAGAACTATATAAATGACAGCCATCACGATGTAGGGAACCATGAATTCATAGTTGTTGCTTCCGATGTAGTTGAATGCAACATAAAGATCCGATGCACCTACAAAGCTTACGACCGATGTCTCCTTTATAAGCGCGATGAATTCGTTTCCGAGAGTAGGTAGAATGTTCTTTACCGCCTGCGGTATGACAACTTTTATCATGGTCGTGCCGTAACTTAAACCAAGAGCTCTTCCCGCTTCCATCTGACCTCTGTCGACAGAAAGTATGCCGCCTCTCATTATTTCGGAAATGTACGCACCCGAATTGAGTCCGAATACCATGATGGATACTCCGACACCCGTGATCTTTATGCCCATAAGAGGAAGAAGAACATAGTAAAAGACCAGGAGCTGCACGACTACGGGAGTTCCTCTGAAAAGACCCACGTAAAACGAGCAGAATCCTTTGAAAAACTTATCAAGG
This sequence comes from uncultured Lachnospiraceae bacterium, assembly GCA_902790095.1. Lineage (GTDB taxonomy): Bacteria > Bacillota > Clostridia > Lachnospirales > Lachnospiraceae > UBA4292. Next base: position 1,839 of record CADAQV010000094.1, read on the forward strand.
CAATACTTTACAGATCTTTTTCTGTCCTTATTAAACTCGCCTTTTTTCCATTTGATAGGGACGGGAAGCACCCTCACGGCCGCTATAAGCGTTCCTATGATGATTCCTATGACAAGGCCGACCACTGCTATAAGCAATGTGTTTCCAAGACCTTCAAGCACTTTTTTATATCCGCCGGAGTCTATAAGAACACTGACGAATTTATCCCATTTCAGGCTAAAACTACCCATAATTCTCCTTATACCTCGATCGCCCGGCGATCCTTTGTCTATACAGTTTTCCCGGCACAGCATACAAAGGGATGTGCCGGGAAAATATCATCACCGATTTCCGATCCGGCTTAGCCGATGATCCTTATTTCAGTTCATTGATGGACTTTGTGATGCTTGCCGCAGGTGCGGAGTCGATGATGACATAGTCAACATTCTTATTGAGCATATCCTGCACTGCAAGCGCGCCGCTCTTATAGGGAACTGCCGTTGCATTAAGTCCGTCAAAGCCCCAGTCCTTTTTACCTTCAACATAAAACTGTCCTGTAGTACCCTGCTGAACACCGATCTTTACATTTTTGTCAAAGCTCTTAAGTACCTTCTCGACATCCTCTGCTGTCTTGCAGTCTGCAAATTTAGTGTCATTTGAAGGAACTATGATCTTCTGGGAAGCATTGTAGTATGTCTTTGAAAACGTTACGAGCTCTTCTCTGTCAGGCTTTACTGTAAGACCTGCGGCGCCCATATCTGCTTTGCCCTGATTTACGGAAAGCAGAACAGCGTCAAAGTCCATATTCTGGATAACGAGCTCTTTTCCAAGATAATCTGCAAGGCCTTTTGCCATCTCCATATCTATGCCGTAGAAAGAGTCTCCCTTTGTGTATTCGAAGGGCTCAAATTGCGCGTTTGTTGCAATTACAAGCTGATCCTTTGCAGAATCAAGTGCAGCCGATTTTACGGGCGTAGGTTCGCCTGAGCCGAAATACTTGTCACAGATCTTATCAAACGTGCCGTCTTCCTTGATCTTGTCAAGATAATCATTTGCAGACTTCAAAAGCTCTGCATTGTTTTTGTCAATACCGAATGCATACTGTTCCTCGGTAAGCTCTATGTCGATGACTTTGGCTGTCACCTTCTCCTCTTTTTTTCCGCAGCCTGAAACAAGCCCTGTAAGCATAAGTCCTGCCATTGCGAGTGCACATACTTTTTTAAGTTTCATTTTTATTTCCTTCTTTCTTTTATAATAATGTCCTGTCCGGATCATTTTTACAGATCTTTGTGCCGGAACTGTTTTTTGCCGGAAGCGTAATCTCCGACGATATGTCCGTTTCCTTTAAGCACATATTTGTAGGTAACAAGGCCGTCCAGACCGACAGGTCCTCTTGCATGAAGTTTTCCTGTGCTTATGCCGACCTCCGCGCCAAAACCGTAGCGGTATCCGTCCGCAAAACGCGTAGAACAGTTTACATATACTCCCGCACTGTCGACCATGGACGTGAAATACTTCTCCGCCTCTGCATCATCCGTGATTATTGAATCCGTGTGGTGTGATCCGAATCTGTTGATATGATCTACGGCTTCTTTTACATCTTCGACCAGTTTTACGGAAACAGCCATGTCATTGTATTCTTTGGCGAATTCATCATCTGCCATTTCGCCGCCCGGAACTATGCCGTTTGCGGAAAGGATCCTGTTTACCTCCGCATTGCCCTTGACCGATACGCCTGCGCCGATAAATGCCCTTGCCATGACAGGGAGAAAATCACCCGCGATGTCACGCTTTACAAGAAGCGTCTCCACCGCGTTGCATGCGGCCGGGTACTGGATCTTGGCATCGATTATGGTATTTACGGCCATTTCCCTGTCAAATACGCTGTCCACATATATGTGGCAGATACCGCTTGAATGTCCCATTACGGGGATCTTTGTGTTTTCCATGATGTGGCGCACAAAAGCATTTGAGCCTCTGGGTATCAGAAGATCCACCTCACTGTCGCACTTTAAAAGCTCATCGATCTCGTTGTGGAGCTCTGCCTGAACAAGGCAGCCCTCGGGAAGGCCTGCTTTGATGGCGCACTCTTTAATGAGCCCGAACAGCACTCTGTTGGAATTTGCAGTCTCTTTACCGCCCTTTAATATGGCACAGTTGCCGCTCTTTATGCAAAGGGATGCGACCTGTATCATAGCATCGGGCCTGGCTTCGAATATGACACCGATAACGCCTATGGGAACGGATACTCTTTGAAGGATGAGGCCTTCGTCAAGCTCTCTTTTAAGCGTCACCTTGCCCACAGGGTCTTCAAGTTCCGCAAGGCCGTTGAGACCTGCGATGCTGTCACGAAGCTTGCCCTCGTCATATTTAAGGCGCTTCTGCACTGCCTGCGGTATTCCTTTTTCCTTTGCGGCCTCCATATCAAGCGCGTTTGCCGCAAATATGTCGTCCTTTGAAGCCTCAAGCTTTTCGGCTATAAGCCTGAGTGCGAGATTTCTTTTTTCTATGCTGCATGCTGCCATGGCAGGCGCGGCCATTCGCATACGAATAGCTTCTTCTCTTATATTCATAAGCTCTTCCTTTTCATTGAAGGCACAAACAAAGTCAAGCCTTCCTATCAGATGCTTTCAAGTGCCTGCTTGATATCTTCGATTATATCATCCTTGTTTTCTATACCGACAGAGAGTCTGATCATGTCGGGTCTTACACCGCCGGCGATGAGCTCTTCATCTGTCATCTGTCTGTGTGTGGATGAAGCGGGATGAAGCACGCAGGTGTGAGCATCGGCAACATGGGTAGCGATGATGGCAAGCTTGAGGTTCTTCATGAACTCTTCTGCTGCAGCTCTTCCGCCTTTTACGCCAAATGAGATAACGCCGCAGGTACCGTTCGGCATGTATTTCTTTGCTCTTTCGTAATACTTGTCTCCCTTAAGCCCGGGGTAGGTAACATATGAAACTCTCTCGTCTGCCTGTAAAAATTCTGCTACAGCCTGAGCATTTTCGCAGTGTCTCTGCATTCTTACGGCAAGAGATTCAAGGCCAAGATTCAAAAGGAAGCTGTTCATGGGAGCCTGGATGGAGCCTAAGTCTCTCATAAGCTGTGCCGTAGCCTTTGTTATAAATGCGCCCTCTTTTCCGAATCTTTCTGCATAGGTTATGCCGTGATATGAGTCGTCGGGAGTGCAAAGTCCGGGGAACTTGTCCGCATGTGCCATCCAGTCGAAGTTGCCGGAATCCACTATTGCGCCGCCGACAGCCGCGTCATGGCCGTCCATGTACTTTGTTGTTGAATGGGTAACGATATCTGCGCCCCACTCAAAAGGCCTGCAGTTGATGGGCGTTGCGAATGTGTTATCTATAATGAGCGGAACGCCGTGTGCATGCGCAGCCTTTGCAAATCTTTCTATATCAAAGACGATGAGTGCGGGGTTGGCGATGGTCTCGCCGAAAACCGCCTTGGTGTTGGGCTTAAATGCGGCCTCAAGCTCTTCGTCGCTGCAGTCGGGATCTACAAATGTAAAATCAATTCCCATGCGTCTCATGGTGACGTTGAAAAGGTTAAAGCTTCCGCCGTAGATGGTGGATGATGCTATAACATGGTCGCCTGCGCCTGCAAGATTAAATACGGAAAAGAATGTGGCTGCCTGACCGGATGATGTGAGCATTGCTGCCGTGCCGCCTTCAAGCGCGGCAATCTTTGCGGCTGTGGCGTCATTTGTGGGGTTCTGAAGTCTTGTGTAGAAATACCCGGAAGCCTCAAGGTCAAAAAGCTTTCCCATGTCTGCGCTGGTATCATATTTGAATGTGGTGCTCTGTACTATAGGGTGAAGCCTTGATTCTCCGTTTTTGGGTGTGTAGCCGGCTTCGATGCATTTGGTTTCGGTTCTCATTTTTCCCTCCTGTTATAAAAAAATCTCATAAAAATGCTCAGCATCTTTTAAAGTGTCTATTATACTACACTGTTTTCATATTTTCCAGCGGAAAATGAATAAAAAAATTGAAATGTTCCCTCCAAATGTGGTACACTATGATTGGTCCTTTATCATATCCATAATAGGACATATCCCATTTTAAGAAACAAGGAGCATTTACCATGCAGAATGAAGATCTTTTTTTTCCCGCGCACCCAAAGTCTTCCGTAAAGA
>CADAQV010000095.1 GCA_902790095.1 uncultured Lachnospiraceae bacterium
TGTCGGTTATCCGTCTCTAAATAATTCAATATTCTCTTCAAAAAGAGCGCAGTTTACCCTACTTGCTTGCTTGCTTGCTTGCTTGCTTGCTTGCTAAAAATTATCTCGCTACCATTCATTCCTGTCAAGTCCTTTTTCATTATTTTTTTAAATATTTTCACCATCAAAATATTTATATTCGGTGGAGGCTTTTATTGGCAAATATGCCTACTCTTCATGCGTATCCACGAACATGTACATATCTTTACAAGCACAGTATACCAAACTCGTTGCAAAATCTCAACTGTAAAATCAGAAAAAAATCATGTATCTCGATTTTACACAATTCATCAGCAGTTATTAAATCTTTTTTTAACTTAATGCTTCCGCAAACGCAGGCGACATATATTCTCTTTCCGAACGGGAAACATTATACTTTTCGGCCAAAACGCGCCAATTAGCAGAAATAATTGACTTCATTTCCAATGCAATTTTTTCAGCTTCGTCTTTATGATATCCATAGAATTCTGCCGCAGACAAAGCTGCAGACAAGTCTTTTTCGCAGGAGTATCCATCGATGGAAAGAGACAAATAATCCTTATCAACGGAAGGATTCAAATCATAAGCCGGTGAAAGCGTCCAGCTGTCATTCTGCCCCAAAAGAAACCCATGATTTCTCAAATGATCATCAGTGTTGGATATCATGATATTAAACAAAACGCGGCGGAAAAGTTGACGGTTATCCGAAGAAGGGTCATTGCCGTACTTATCCATGATATCAACGATATCCAGATAAGAACGCACCTTTTCCGAATTATCTGTTTCGCCAAGCATGGTCATAGCTGAAGCAAAATGAATGCGCTTGTCATCTCCAATTCGATCAAAACGTTTGACCAGAAATGTGCTTCCGCGGTCAGAAAAATGGCAGAGTTCTGCTTGTGGCACATTTATACCACACTTTTTTGCCAATTCATGAGCAACCATTTCCCATGCCCCTACATTGATGTCGTCATGCCGGGAAGGAAACTTGGCGATCCATATGTCTCCATTCGTATCTTTCAGGTTTGCTTTAGGCCTTGCACCTCCGAGAGAACTACCCGGCGTGATCAGCATTTTGATCCACTTATCCTCATCAGAGAGATGGTTTTCATAATTTAGAACTGCATCCTGAAGCGTTCTCAAGTATTCCATAGGCGGCGCAGACAGATCTTCCCGAGAAGACTGGAAAATGCCATTTTTTTTGACTCTGATGCCGCCCATTCTTCCGCCATCATGAATTTCCAGTAGATAATCGCTTCCAAGTAATGTCCGCGGAGGCCTTTTTTCTTTGGTTGCATCCAAACGTTCTCTTCGTTCGATCAGCTTTCTTCCCCAACGGTCCGGGGATATGTCTTCGAGGAATCCAAAACTGTTTCTGCCATTTACAGGAAACTGACGACCGACCGAAACAGACAGATCTGGATCCAGTTTGAGATTTGGATGGAGCCGGATCCAGTCGGGAGAATACGCAAAAGACATTACCTCTGTACCTCGAGCGCGGTCGATATATAGGTGCCCTATCAACGGGTCATCCTCGAGCCATCCGGCACACAATTCAAGCCCGATATCCATTATTATCTTCTCCTTTCAAGTTCAGCGTCCTGCAGGATCCTTCCGAGTTCGTCATCTTTTGCAAGCAGAAGCATATCATTTCCAAGACCAATGGCGTTAAGTACCCTTAGATAGGCTCCGATGGCCACACCCGGATCGCCCTTTTCAATCTTCCAAAGTGTGGAATGGCTGATGGCGGCTCGTTCAGCCACCAATTTCATGGATAATCTTCTTCTTTTTCTTGCCATCTGTATCTGATGGCCAACAGTCTGCATTACTTCTTCCGAAGCGGGCGAAAGAAGAACTTTTTTACTGCTATATTTGTCCGGCATGATATTATCCTCCATAAAACATTTCATATTATAGATGTTTTATGCCAAAATGTCAAGAATAACGAATGCTGTCCCTGTCATCATGAAAAAAAAATAAGCTTCAAAGTCTCCAAGCCCCAAAATATCTCCCGGGAACTGCGCAAAGAAATTCAGCCTATTCCCGGGAGATATTATTTCAGGCTTCATACTTTTTCCACCTCTTTTATTTTGAGACTCTGACTTAAGTCCCGGGGTCTCATTATTTTGAGACTCTGACTCCGTCCCGGGGTCTCATTTAAACCCTAACAGCCTGTCTAAAGGCCTTTATATCATATACTTGTATTATTTGTTTTTCCATCATCGGCAGTTATTAAAAGTTTTTTAATAACTGAATTTTTCTGAAGTTCAGAATCTTTAAATATCTTGTTTATGTGATAATTAATGTTTGAAACTGTTACTTCATATAACTGAGCCATCACCTTCTGCGTAAGCCATATATTTTCATCTTCATAACGGATTTCGATATTCTGCGGATTATCACCGGTTGATAAACATATGTCAGAAATTCAAGTGTTGATCTGCTTCATACTTTTTCTACCTGTCTTTTATTTTGAGACTCTGACCCCTTCCCGGGGTCTCCCGGGGTCTCATTATTTTGAGACTCTGACCCCGTCCCGGGGTCTCATTTTTAACTTCTGGCTTAAGTCCCGGGGACTAATTATAAGAGTAAGCTGCGGAAGTACCGTGAGCACCAGCAATATGGAAATTGCGGCGCCGCGTCCTACGGCAAGTCCTATGTGCCCAACATACACATCACTCACTCTGTATGCGATGAGAAGGCCTGCAGCGGTCATGATAAGTCCCGAGGTGAGTACAGTGGGGAAGCATTCGTTTATCGCAACAGTAACAGCTTCTTTCTTATCATAATTCTTTTTCGCAGACATATATCTGCTCATGAAAACTATGGCATAATCTATTGTGGCGCCCATCTGTATGGCCGAAACTATCATGTGGGTGACAAAGGAACTGCGGTCTTGGCATATGTATGAGCAGGAGAAATTGATCCATATGCTGCCCTGTATAACAAAGACCATAATGATCGCGGTCAGGGGATCTTTGAATGTTATCAGCAATATGACGAACACAAAGCCTGCGGTAAGAAGGCTTATTTTTAAGGAATCACTTTCGTAGGATGCCTTAAGGTCCCTTGCGCTGGTGATATCGCCGGCTATGATGATATCTTCATCTTTGTAGTATTCTTTTGCAATATTCCGGATCTCCTCAACGTAAGCTTCACTTGATGTGCCTTCGGCGGGAAGCGTGGACATAAAGGCAATTCGGTCAAGTCTGCTGCCGCGCAGCTGCTCTACAGCCATCTTAAGTTTTGCTCCAAGGCTGCCAAGCATTTCCTGCTGCTTTTCACTTAAGCTGACGGCCCCATTTTTTATATTTTCAAGCAAAAACATCATCAGGTCGCAAAAAGGATATTTAAGATCGCCGGCGTCCGAAACAAGGACTTTAAGATTTCCGTTTTTCAGTGCATATCCTTTTACCAAAAGCTCAGTCTGTGAGCTGTCGGCGCCGAGTATCCTTGCAAGGTCACCTGCACCGACACTGTCGGTTATGTAGAGATCATCGGTGACCTTGATCTGTGCAAGCGCTGTAACAGATGCCGTACCGGAAAGCCCCTCTATGCGCGATGCTATTTCCCTTTGTTTTTCAAAATCTCCCTCCGGAATAATAAGTGCCGAAGCAGAAAGGTTGCCAAAACGCTCGTTTATCTTTTTTCTCGCTGTGCGTGACTCGGACTCGATTATTTCCGTGACAGAGCCGTCCGAAAACGCAAACTCGGTCTTTTGAGAAAAGATGAATGCTGCCGGCAGAATAAGTGCAAAGATCACCACAAAAACAAAACGTCTCTTTGCAAGAAAACGCCCCCAGAAGGAAATATCCGGAACAAGTTTTTTGTGGGTGGTCTTTTTTATCAGCGGCGCAAATAGCCTTATAAGCCCCGGCATTAAAAGAAATACCGTAAGCATGCTGCAGATGATGCTCTTGCCAAGCACCAGCCCCAGATCGCGCCCCAGGCGGAATGTCATTAAAGTGAGCGCCGCAAGCCCGGATATGGTGGTAAGGGATGATGATGCTATCTCCCTCATCGATCTTGCATGTGATATTATAAGTGCCTCATTACGATCTTCAATTTTTGCGGCTTCATCCTGATAGCGGTGTGCAAAAATTATGGCATAGTCGATGGCAAGCGCAAGCTGAAGTATTATCCCGACGGAATTCGTGATCGAAGATATCGTTCCGAGCCAGAAGTTTGTCCCCTTGTTCAGTATCGCGGAAACTACGAAAACTATGAGGTAAACAAATACCTCAAAATAGCTACGCGATGTGATAAGCAGCACGATAAAAATAACTACGGCAGCAATGGCTATAACGCCCTTCATTTCCTTTGCAAGAACGCTTGAGTAATTTCCGAGAATATCTCCGCTTATATAACTCTTGTACTTACCTGCGACTTGTGAAACCTCATTCATGGCAGACTGTATACCATCATCCGAGCGCTGTCCGTCAAAGCTTACATTTATCAGAGCATCCCCATCCTTATAGTGAGTCGCATCATCTGAAAACGAAGCTTCCAAAACATGCGGAATCTGCCCAAGTTCCGATGCAAATGATGCGGCCTCTTCCTGCGTGACACCCTCAAGCATGATTCGAAGCGATGCATAGGTCTTAAACTCCCCGTTCATAGCTTCAATTCCGCGTCTCGTCTCCGCCTCATCCGGCAGAAAGTGACGAAGATCGGAATCCACATTTACCTTCTTTATACAAAGGATACAATACACCAGACACAGTGCAAATAAAAGGAAGAACACCAAATAATATTTTACTGTAAAAGCAGATATCTTTTTCACTTATGTCTCCTTTGAGATCAGCAAACTCTTCAGAATGAGTACAACAAAAACGATTACAACTATGTAAAACACGGGGATGTACCTACCCTCTCATGTCAGTAGGTCTGTCCCCGTGTCTTATAATCTCACCATCAGTTCCGGGTGAATCGCAATACTTTTAGAGACTGTAGGAGATGGGGCTGTTTTTTTACAGCCCCAGTCAGTCCGATTTAAAATACCCTTCATCCACCAAAAGTGCAAGCACCCTGGCTTCACGCTCCATCATATGCTGCGCAAGCTCGGAATCCTTATCAAAATGGTCATGATTTCTGTTGGCGTCTATTGCCGCGATCGGATCGGCCCATTCAAGCACGAACTGTTCGTCCGTTTCATACTGATCAAGCTTCTGGCATGTACACTTTTCTTCGACTTCACAGAAATAATAAAAGTTTTCCTGAATAAAAATGTCTTCAAACCTGCCTTTTTCTTTTCGGAATACAAGACCGTATTCCGTTATGGATGAAGGTATGACGATAAGCCCTGTCTCTTCTTCCACTTCACGCAAAAGTGTTTCGGAATGGCTTTCAAACTTTTTTATTCCTCCGCCGGGGAACTTGAAATAATCATACTTTAAGCTGTGCACAAGTGCCACTTTTCCGTCTTTTATGATTATACCGCGCACCGATGGTCTTCTTCCGACCGTACCGTGTTCTTCATAATTCTTGAAATCAAATTCAAAAAGAGTCCTCATTTTCTGTCTGTCCTTTTCAGCATTTTTTAAGGGCTTTTGTTACATTATACTATTTACGTGAATTCTTTTTCTCCACAAAATCGATGATCATATCAACGCAGCCATCATATCCGAGAACTGAGCTGTTTAAGCAAAGCTGGTAGCTCTTTGCCTCGCCCCATCTTTTTTCGGAATAGAAATTATAGTAGCTGGCTCTCTTTTTATCCGCTTTTATAAGCTTGTCTTCTGCCTTGCTTTCGGATATCTCAAGCCTCCTGCTTATCTCTTTTATCCTGTCCTCTCTGTTTGCGCAGATAAATACAGATGTGACATTATCCATGCCCGAAAGTGCATAGTCGGCGCATCTGCCGACAATAACACAGCTTTCCTTTGCGGCAAGATTTCTTATAGTCTCGAACTGTGCAAGAAA
>CADAQV010000096.1 GCA_902790095.1 uncultured Lachnospiraceae bacterium
ATTACTTCTCCTCTTTTGCCTGTTGCAAATCCGGTTTTATTGTATGGGCGCCGTCGGCATGACGCAGGAGTGGGTCCTGACCGACAACATCACTTCGGCGGAAACCGTTGTGCAGATGATGTTCCATTCCATGCCGGAGAATCTCCGGAAGATATTTTTCTGAGATATGCAACCCCGTCCGTGAACCTGCACACAGCTGTTTCTGAAGAATCGGCGTCTTTCCATAAGGAATCCGGTCTCACAGGCCAAGCTTTTCTCTCAGCGCTGCGGCGCGTTGTAAGGCAAGCCGCTCATATTTTCCGTATATATCGCAGATATGCCCGACCATGTCGCAGAACTCGCAGAGCCTGTCCGGGGCGAGCCACTTGCCGTGTTCGTGCTCGGAATCGACCTTATTTACCCAGATCCTCATGATCCTCAACGGTGCCTCTCTGACAAGGATCAGATGAATGTCGCCAGTCACGTCTACAGTGATGTTTTCCGAATAGTAAAATTCGTACGCCTCCCTCACTACGTTTATTTTCGGCGACAGCCGTGAGCTGATCTCTTCGTAAGCTTTGTCCAGATCGACCTCGTAACCATCGTCCTCCCAAAGCTCGCTGTCGTGGTAAAGTCCGTTTTGTGAGTATACGAGACCTTTTACGAAAGACGTCATGCAGTTTTTCACGAAGCCGCCGTCCGGGTTCAGATACTCTCTTTCACCTTCCGCTCCGTATTTCGCGGCGGATCTTCCGACGATCTTTTCATACAGGTCAAGCTTTTCGTAAAACAGTCTTTCTTCCCGCGCCTTTTCCTCCGCCATTTCCATGAAGCGGTCGATGTTGTCGTATACGTACTCGGCGACGCGGCAGAACTCAGTTGTCTGATCGGGGAAGAAGTACGCTGAGCATTGCTCGCAGTCGCCGTTCGCCTGGCACTCGAGCAGTTCATCCCCTGTTTTTTCGGCGACGTATCCCATCCAGTCGCTGTCGTCGTCATCATCGAATCCGTCGACACGTATCCCGACGATCGAGAACGCGTGGTGTCCTCGTAAAAGCATAAAAGACAGGATATCGTTGATCTTCACGTATACGAACTCCGAAAAAATATATCCTTCGAGCCCATGCTGGACTTCAAAGTGTTCCGCCAGCTCATGCTTTACCGTTTCGTAGATCGGGGCCATATCGATATAATAAGGATCCTTCGTCCACTCTCCGACGGGTCTGATCAACTCGAAAAGCAATTCTTTCATGAACTCCTTCAAAGCAAATCTGACGTACTCGCCTCCCGGCTGAAGGAACTCTCTTGCATAGTCAACGTAATTGTCTTTAAGACAAAGCGGAACGTAGAGATCGAGCTTTTCCGTCGCTTTATCGAATATCGCTTTTTCTTCTGTTTTATTCAATTCCTTTCACTCTCCAAACTCGAACCTGCAAGTCCAGGAATACTTCTCTTTATAAGCAGCCGATAAGGAATCTTATCCGTGCCTTTCGTTCGAAATCTCAAGAAACCGCTTCAGTGTTTCGTTTGACAAAATCTGCCCACGTACTCTCTCATTAAATATGTTTGCGAAATCCTCAATGGTACAACCGACGTAAAAGTCCCGTGGCAAAGGGTTGGCGTATTCACCTCCGCCATAACTGCCTGCCGAACTTCCCGGCGTGAAACAGTTGTAATGGATATCACACGAGCCATTTTCATGAAAACGCAGAGTTATAATATCGTGTTCGTGGGCAATCTCTATGTCGTCATCTGCCAGATGAATGTCGCTGTGTAGAAATTTAAGGTTGTTCTCGCACGCGAATCTTTCCGCAAAGGTATCGTATTCGCCGCAGATCAGAACTTTCCTTTTACGCCAGAGTTTCAGAAGTTCAGGCGATGCAGCAACGGCTCCTACAGTCCGGCTGAGGATAAGGCAGTCTATATGCGAGAAGAATTCGATATAACCCTCGCCAAGTCCGGTTATTCCTTCTGTCACGCTGAGCGTGTCATATTCTTTTTCCCAGTTTTTGCCCTGTTCATACAAAAGCTCGGTGTCCTTAAGGCAGAGCTCGCCCTCGCCCTCCACTTCAAGAAGACCGCTGTAATGGTTTATATACGTAATATTTTTGTTGTGTTTTGAAAAAAACATTTTTCACCTCATTAAACTTCTGATCAATCTCTGCCACGGAGCGGTCCTCTGACAGGTAATTACTTGTCCGTTTGGCTGTTTCCTTATTTCAAAATCTTTATATAGTTCAGATTCATTCAAGTCAATATCTTCTTAGTCGATTCTACTGAAATGTATTCCGATTTTATGTTCCAACGTTCATCCCGACAAACTGGAAGTTATTGTCCGATTATAGTTTTAACAAGCTGCCACCCAATAAATCCCGATTCGTCTTAGTCTATTATCCTGGAATATAAACTGATTAGGCATCCCTCACAGCTTGCGGTACATTATATCACAGTTTTCCAGATGCGTACAGTAAATCAAACGCCTTGCCACAGCTATTTCCCGGCATCGGTTTTATTATCTGTATCTTCCTTATGTGCGGGTATCATCATGTGTGTATTCTCTTCCTTCTTATCAAGCTTCCCAAAACAATTCATCCAAAGTTTTTCCAAGTGCCTTGCATATGGCTATGCAAAGATTAATTGTCGGGTTATAATCTCCTTTTTCTATCGCATTGATCGTCTGACGCGAAACGCCGACCCTGTCCGCCAGTTCCTGCTGTGACAGATCCATGGCCGCTCTTGCGGACTTAAGCTTAAGATTCTTCATCGGCATCTTCCTTTCCGCCATTCCTTTTATCGACGATATAATTTATGGTCAGTTCGAGTGCAAACACGGCAAAATATACTGCGATTATGATATTGGTCGTGAAATATTTGGGTCTGGGCCTTTCTCCCACATGGATAAGGCCGGATCCGAATATTGCCAATATGGAAAGTACCCAGAAAAGCACCGCATACTTAATTCTCTTTTCCCTGAAGCCGACAAACGCGTCGTTGATGTCGCAGATGATACCAAAGGATACAGCACCCGTGACCGTGATTATCGTTACTGTTTCATAGACCGTCAAAGGAAAATTCGTTGTGTACATGGCACAAAACGCAAAGCCCATAGCCGTGACTACAGTTATTATAAACGCATTTATTGCTGCTTTGCCGCGCTGCAGGAGCTGCATTTCGTCATACTCCTTTTCCGATGTCTTGTTAAGTTCCCTGACAAGAACGATTGCAAGAACCGTAAGCAGCGCCGCAACTGCAAACGGGAGTATCATTGAGGCCGCGGACTTGCTTTCCGTATGAAGGATAAAGCTGTATGCTACGGCCCATTCTCCGTCCTCTATGCCTGCATTTTCTTTAAGCAAAGATTTGATGCGGATGTAAATATTCTGATCGTTTACGGACAGGTCTCCTGTATTAGTATTAAGATTTGAGCCTGTCGTGGAATATATGGGATCACTTGTTATTGCCGTAAGCGGGTCGCCCTTGTATATCCTTATGTCCGAAAGCAGTCCGTCCGGTCCTGCAACGCTGATTGCAAAGCTGCAGGTCTCTCCTACCGGGTCAAAATGCACGGGAGCAGTCTCCTCTGATACGATCTTACCGCCCGATACGGTGACCGTGTCCGTGAAGCTGAGCTTCTGGTCGTCATTCTTAAATGCCGACATTCCTCCTACCGTGAACAATACTGCCATTGTAATAATGATGGTAACAACTACTGTGACCCTGTTTTTCATGACTTATTCCTTTCTGCAGCTATGCTGCTTACAGATTCCATGCATACTGCGGCATCCATATAAGTATTAAAGAATATTTTTCAGGCCTTAACTTCTTTATGAGCACATGGTAGCACATCAATTACATTATGTCAAGTATATTTTACATAGTGTCTAAAAAAATCACAAAAAAAACGAGGGGCTGTTTTTTTACAGTCCCTCTCAAAATGGAGCTCATGGCCTTGGTCCGAGGATCACCTTGTTCTTTTCATTTAAAACCAGTTTTTCCAGTTGTTCATATAAAGGAAAGCTCTTTATGAGGGTTTCGTAGGGTGTTTTTCTGGCAAGCAGAAGATACTGCGGCGATTCGTTTTGTACAGATATCGATGAAAGGACATCGGAATCGGCGATAACATTCATCAGCTCTATGCACTTATCATAACGCTGCCCTGTCACTTTACTGTTGACCGCTACTGCATCGACATAAAGACGTGGCAGATCCTCGCGGTCGCTGAAGCTTATCGTCTTGATCGATGTCCCGGACATGCGCTTACTTAAAAAGCGCATGCTCTCGCTAAAACCGATATACCCTTTGCCTGCTCCGGAATCATAGGCCAAGGCGACCTGAGTATCATCATCCGATTCGTGTGCATCAACAGCGAGCTTATCCACAAGAGCCATTACGCTATCCACATCATCACCCGCTGAAGGGTTCGCCTCGCTTAAAGTGTCTGCCAGGACCTCATAGATATACTGCGGCCTGTTCAGCGAAAACTTGGAATTAATCACAAGGATCTCCGATTCGCCGGAGAGATCAGTTAAATGCTCTGCTTCTGCAAGCTCAGTACATTCACGATCATAGATCAGAAAGTTCCCGCATAAGAAAACAGGAATCCCGTACAGCCTGCCATCCACAGTCAGGCCTTCCAAGGCAAAGGGAAATATGTCTTCGGACTTTTTTATCTCCTTTTTGTCAATAGGCCGTATCCATTCGTTTTCTATAAGCAGCTCCTGCATGACCGCATCATACATAATGACATCTATTCCATCCGGCGAACCGCCCTCATAGCAGTCCCACTCTGCCCTTACAAGCTTTATGTCCGGTTCGATCTCTGCCCAGCGTTTCTCTATTATTTCGCAGTACTGATCAACTCCGGATATATATGGATATACAGCATAAGTCAGCGTATCAACGCTGTTTTTCCCGCATGAAGCAAGGAAAATCGTAAGCAGCCACGCTATGGCCGCGATCATTTTTTTCATACTTTAAAACTCCGTTTCCGAAAAGTCGTAACCGAATTCCTTTATAACATAGTCGGCTATCTCTTTTTTTGAAAAAGAAAACGAGGAAGGCAGGTGAGCTGTCTTCCTCTTGTGTATTACATTAAATTTTGCTGAGAATTATTTCATTTCAGCTATAGCTGCCTGCGCGGCTGCGAGTCTGGCTATCGGAACGCGGAAAGGTGAGCAAGATACGTAGTCAAGACCGATCTTGTGGCAGAATTCTACAGATGTAGGATCGCCGCCGTGCTCGCCGCAGATACCAACGTGAAGAGAAGGGTTAACAGGCTTTCCAAGCTTGATAGCCATCTCCATAAGCTTGCCGACACCTGTCTGATCAAGCTTAGCGAAAGGATCGTTCTCGAAGATCTTGGTGTCATAGTAAGCGTTCAGGAACTTGCCTGCATCGTCACGTGAGAAACCGAAGGTCATCTGTGTAAGGTCGTTTGTACCGAAGCAGAAGAAATCAGCTTCCTTAGCGATCTCATCAGCTGTAAGAGCAGCTCTGGGGATCTCGATCATTGTACCAACAGAGTACTTAAGATCTACGCCTGCAGCAGCGATCTCAGCATCAGCTGTCTCAACTACTACCTTCTTAACGAACTTAAGCTCTTTGATATCGCATACAAGAGGGATCATGATCTCAGGCATAACTGCCCAGTCGGGATGAGCCTTCTTGGTGTTGATTGCTGCACGGATAACAGCCTTTGTCTGCATCTTTGCAATTTCAGGATATGTAACTGCAAGACGGCAGCCTCTGTGTCCCATCATGGGGTTGAACTCATGAAGTGAGTTGCAGATAGCCTTGATCTCTTCTACAGACTTATTCTTAGCCTTTGCAAGCTTCTCGATATCAGCATCTTCTGTGGGAACGAACTCATGAAGAGGCGGATCAAGGAAACGAATGGTAACAGGATTTCCTTCAAGAGCTTCGTAGAGCTTTTCGAAGTCGCCCTGCTGA
>CADAQV010000097.1:0-5920 GCA_902790095.1 uncultured Lachnospiraceae bacterium
CGGAAAAGCGCCCGACCTTACGGGCAAGAAGGTGGCTCTTATAGGCGGCGGAAACGTTGCAATGGATGCCGCAAGAACGGCCGTAAGACTTAATGCCGAGACCATACACGTATTTACCAGAAAGAGGGACGACTACACCGCCCTTGAAAGCGAGATAGAAGGAGCAATGCAGGAGGGAGTGCGTTTCCGTACGCTTTTGTCATTTCTCAATATCGAGGTGGACAAGGATTCGGGCGATGTCTGCGCAGTATGGCTCCAGCCCGAGATCGTAAACACATATGACAAGTTCGGCTTTGTAACGACCGAGCATTCAAGCAATTATCCTTACAGATTCAAGTGCGATTATTTAATACTCGGCGTAGGACAAAGAAGCGATGTCGCAGACTTTGAAAAGGCCGGAATACCCGCATACCGCGGAAGGATAACCGCCGATGTAACATGCGAAGTAAAGGATACACCCGGCGTATTCTCGGGAGGAGACTGCGTGACAGGGCCTTCAACGGCCATAAATGCCATTGCGGCAGGACAGGTCGCTGCGGAAAATATCGATGAATATTTAGGCTATCATCACAAGCTTGTAAGCGAAGTGCAGCTCCCGCCCGCAACGCCTAATCCATGCATCCCCACGGGAAGGGCGGAGATAGAGGAAAAAGATCCGGTTGAGAGAAAACAGGGCTTTGACTTTGTGGAGCTTCCCATGACACATGAGGAGGCAATGCGCGAATGCGGCAGATGCCTAAGATGCGATCATTACGGATGCGGAGCGATGATAGGAGGTAGAGGCGAATGAGCAGTATAACTATCAACGACCGGATATATGAGATAAATGAAGGCGATACCATCTTAAAGGTGGCAAGGAACAACGGCATAGATATCCCGACCCTTTGCTTTATGGAGGGAGTTTCGGATATCGGAATGTGCAGGCTCTGCGTCGTAGAGGCGGAAGGCTTTGACAATTTCCTTCCCGCATGCCGCACAAAGGCGCTTGACGGTATGGTCATAAGGACCGAGAGCGAAGAGATAAATGCCTACCGCAAAGAGATGCTCGACCTCATACTTTCAAATCATCATCTTGATTGTATGTCATGCCCCGCAAACGGAACCTGCGAGCTCCAGAATCTTTGCAATCGTTTCGGCATCAAACATACAACATATGAAGGCTCGCGCTCGGAGATCGAAAAGAAGATGCCCGTGCTCGATTCGAATCCCTTCATATCATACGACCCCAGCAAGTGTATCCACTGCCAGAGGTGTATCAATGTCTGCCATAACATAGCAGGAAACGGTACGCTTAAAAGCGGCAGGAGCGGTGTTTTCCACATTGTGGATGCACCCTTTGGAGAAGGCTACAAGGGTACAGGCTGCGAAAGCTGCGGCAACTGCGCCAGCGTCTGTCCTACGGGTGCTCTTACATTAAAACGCGAAGAGAATTACCGCAACTGGGAGGTCAAAAAGGTTTTGACCACCTGTCCTCACTGCGCGACAGGCTGCCAGTTCTATCTTGTTGTAAAAGATAACAAAATAGTAAACGTAGAGCCCGCAAACGGCCCTTCAAACCATAACAGGCTTTGTGTAAAGGGGCGCTCGGGAAGCATCGATTTCGTGCATTCCCCCGACCGCCTCACGGATCCTCTTATAAAGGACCGCGCAACAGGCGAGTTCAGAAAAGCCACATGGGAAGAGGCAATAGAATACACCGCCAGGCGTTTCATGGAACTTAAGGAAAAGTACGGCGGTGACTCTCTTGCAGGCTTTGCATGCTCGCGTTCCGCAAACGAAGATATCTACATGGTGCAGAAGATGGTCAGAACCTGCTTTGGCACCAACAATACCGACAACTGCGCGCGTGTTTGCCATTCGGCAACGGTTGCGGGCCTTGCGACGACCCTCGGCTCCGGCGCCATGACAAACCCCATCCACGACATCACCCATGATGTGGACTGCATCCTCTTAGTGGGATCAAACCCCGAAGAGGCACATCCCGTTGTCGGAATGCAGATAAGAAAAGCGGTACAGAACGGCACAAGGCTTATCGTTGTAGACCCCAGAGATATCGGGCTTTCAAAACAGGCAGATATCCATCTTAAGATAAGACCCGGCACAAATGTCGCGTTCGCAAACGGCATGATGCACGTCATGATCAAGGAAGACCTTATCGATCATGATTACATAGATAAGTACGCCGAGAATTTCGATAATCTTAAGGCACTTGTTGAAAAATACACTCCCGAATATGTCGGAGAGATCTGTCACATAGATCCCAAAAAGCTTGTCGAGGCGGCAAGAATGTATGCCACCGCAAAGAAAGCGCCCATCATCTACTGTCTTGGCGTAACAGAGCATTCAAGCGGTACCGAAGGTGTTATGTGCATGTCGGACATGGCAGTCCTTTGCGGCAAGATCGGCAAGAGCGGCTGCGGCGTAAACCCTCTCCGCGGCCAGAACAACGTTCAGGGTGCCTGCGACATGGGCGCTCAGCCTACGGACTATCCCGGCTATCAGAAGGTCACAAACGATGAGGTAAGGGAAAAGTTTGAAAAGAAGTGGGGCGTTAAGCTTTCGCCCACGCCCGGCCTTAAGGCAACGGATGTATTCCCCGCTGCTATCGAAGGAAAGATAAAAGGTCTTTTCATCCAGGGTGAAGACCCGGTGGTTTCGGATCCCGACACACATCACATAATAAAGGCGCTTGAAAGCCTCGAATTCTTTGTCATTCAGGAGCTTTTCATGACAAAGACCGCTCAGTATGCCGATGTCATCCTGCCGGCGGTAAGCTTTACCGAAAAGGAAGGAACCTTTACAAATACCGAAAGACGTGTTCAGCGCATCAGAAAGGCAGTGGAGCTTCCCGGAAACATGCGTCTTGACACCGATATAATTACAGATCTCATGAACGCCATGGGCTATCCTCAGAAGCGTCTTACCGCATCGCAGATCATGGATGAGATAGCAGAGGTGACTCCCAGCTTTGCGGGCATAAGCTACGAAAGACTCGACAGAGGAGAAAGCCTCCAGTGGCCTTGCAAGACCAAGGATACACTCGGAACGCCCATCATGCACGCAAACGGCCCCGTAAGAGGAAGAGCTCTTCTTTACGCCGTCGATTACAGACCTGCAAACGAGCTTCCGGACGATGAATATCCTTGGATCCTCACCACCGGCCGTATACTCTATCAGTACAATGCCGCCGCAATGACCGCAAGGACCCCCGGTCTTAACGAGATAGCCGGCGAAGGCTTTATCGAAGTCAATTACCTTGACGCCGAAAAGCTTGGCATAAAGAACAATGAAAAGATAAAAGTCTCAAGCAGAAGAGGAGAGATCACCGCGACCGCCAGGGTCGGCAGAAAAGTATCTCAGGGCGAGACCTGGATGCCTTTCCACTTCCCGGATTCTCCCGCAAATGTTCTCACAAACGCTGCTCTTGACGAATTTGCCCGCATACCCGAATACAAGGTCTGCGCGGTAAGGATCGAAAAAATATGACTAAACTTACAGGCTGCAGCATTAAAGAGGCAAGAGATGCCTTTGCATGCAGAATAAAAGAGATCAAAGAAACAGAAGAAATACACATAACAGAGGCGGCGGGGCGCGTAAGCGCCTCTGCCGCCGATTCGGGGATAAACATACCTGCATTTGACCGGTCTGCAATGGACGGATATGCCGTAAAGGCAGAAGATATAAAGGGCGCAGCTATGGACAGCCCCGTAACGCTTAAAGTTATAGGCGAGATCTTTGCGGGCGACTGCGGTCAGATGAAATATACCCCCATGACCGCGGTTCGGATAATGACCGGCGCCATGATCCCCGAAGGCTACGACTGCGTTGTAAAGCAGGAGGATACGGACCTTGGCATGGAAAATGTGAAGGTCTATAAGGAGATAGCGCCGTATACCAATTACGGGTTTGCAGGCGAAGATGTTAAAAAGGGCGCGGTGATCCTTAAAAAAGGTACCCTTATAGGAAGGGGCGAGATCTACAGGCTCGCAAGCTCAGGGTTAGGATATGTAAGCGTTGTAAGAAGACCGAAGGTTACGGTCATTTCGACAGGAAGCGAGCTTTTATCCCCGGGGGATATTCAGGCACCCGGCAAGATCTACGAAGGAGCAGGGACAATGCTTTCGGTAAGCGTAAAAGAGTCAGGATGCGTATCCGAAAACATAATAGTCCCCGATTCTGATGAAGAAATAAAAGAAGCTGTTTTATCAGCTTTAAAAGAAGCAGATCTTATCATAACCATAGGCGGAGTATCCGTCGGCGAAAAGGATCTTATTCCGCTCGTTATGAATGAACTTGGCGCGGAAGAGATATTTGGCAGGGCGGATATCCAGCCCGGAACGCCTACACGTGGATATATCCTGTCAGGCAGGCCTGTGCTTTGTCTTTCCGGAAACCCTTATGCGGCTCTCGCAAATTTTGACTGGTATTATCCGTATGTGTTATCCGCCCTCACAGGGTGTACGGATCACAGGCGTGAAACCTTTAAAGCCGTGCTTATAAGTGATTATGAAAAGATAAATGCCCATACGCGCATGGTGCGGGCATATTATGAAAACGGGAAGGTCTCGCTTCCCGCAAAAACGCATTTTGCATCCTCCTTAGACGGAATAGAAGAATGCAATTGCTACCTCTTAGCGCCTGCGGGCAAAAAGATGGCAAAGGGAGATGAGGCTGAAGTCTACCTCATGAAAAATTTGTAACAAGGACAGATCAGGTCATGGCAGATGAAGAGTTTAATGTTTGCCCGAATATTTCGGTAGGAATACTTGCGGGCGGCAAGAGCAGCAGGATGGGAAAAAACAAGGCCCTGCTGAAGCTTGAAAACGAGACCTTCATAAAAAGAACCGTAAAGGAGCTTGGAAGTTTTTCCGAGGTCCTTATCTCTGCGGCCGGGAAAGGTGAATACGAATCCTTAGGCTGCAAGGTAGTTTACGACGAGCATGCGGATATCGGTCCTATAGAAGGTATATATCAGGTCTTAAAGGCGGCAAAGGAAGACTATGTTTTCATCTGCGCAGCCGACATGCCTTTCATTAAAAAAGAGCTGGTCAGATATCTTGCTCAGTTCATATCGTCTGATACCGACTGCATAGTAATAGCGGATGAAGATCATATCCATCCCCTATGCGCCATTTATTCAAAGCGTGCCTTAAAGGCAGCACAGGAGCTTATAGAAAAGGGAGAATACAGAGTAAGGAAGCTTTTTAAGCTTGTAAAAACAAAGTATGTCTCTTTGTCTCTTTCATGTCTTGACAAAAAAGTAGTTAAAAATGTAAATACAAAAGAAGAATACAAAGAGCTCCTTAGGCCTCTGACTTTCTGTGTCAGCGGTTTTTCGGACAGCGGAAAAACAGGGCTCATTTGCAGGCTTATAAACGAATTTATAAAAGAGGGATACAGCTGCGCGGTCATAAAGCATGACGGGCACGATTCCTTCACAGACCTTGTCGGGAGCGACACCTATCTCTTTAAAGAGGCGGGGGCAAAAAGCACAGTCGTTTTTTCGGGCAGCAGATACATGATGCACGAAAACAGGAAAACGACTGCCGAGGATCATATTAAAAACATCAAAAACAGTCCCGAAAAAGTCGATTTTATCATCATAGAAGGAATGAAAAGGTCTCCCTACCCCAAGGTAGAGGTGATAAGGAAAGGCATTTACGAAAAGAGTGAATGCGATCCCGAATCTTTAATTTGCGCAGCAAGCGATTTTTTATCTCCGGAGGGTATGTCATGTCCTGTATATGACATAAATGACACCCGGAGTATTTTTGACTGTATATTAAGATATTTCGAGGAAGATAATTGAAGCTGATAAAGACAACGGAGGCAGTGGGAACGGTTCTCTGCCACGATATAACAAGAATAATACCCGGCGTCGAAAAAGGCCCGGTATTCAAAAAAGGACATATAGTACGCC
>CADAQV010000097.1:5961-6589 GCA_902790095.1 uncultured Lachnospiraceae bacterium
GTATATGCATAAAGGGCTCAAAGGATTTTGTCTGCTCAGATCCTTCAGAAGGAAAGATAGAGATAAGAGCGGGAATAAGCGGCCTATTAAAGATAAACAAAAATGCGCTTAACGCTGTAAATTCCATCGGGGAGATGATGATAGCGACCATTCACGGAAATTTCCCCGTGAAGGAAGGCGAAAAGCTTGCCGCAACAAGGATAATCCCCCTTGTAATACCTGAAGAAAAGATGGAGCGGGCCGTAAAAGCCGCAGGCGATGAGCCCGTACTTTCCATACTGCCCTTTAAAAGCTATAAAGCCGGAATCGTAACGACCGGCAGCGAAGTATTCAAAGGCCGCATAAAGGATGCATTCGGGCCTGTATTAAAGGCAAAGCTTGCAGAGTATGATGTACGTTGCGAAAAGCAGACATTTGTCCCCGATGATAAAGAACAGATAGTATCGGCTATTCTAAGACATATCGAAGAGGGCGCAGACCTTATTTTAGTCAGCGGAGGCATGAGCGTTGACCCGGACGATAAGACTCCCGAAGCTATAAAGGACACGGGCGCAAAGGTAGTTACATACGGCGCCCCCGTACTTCCCGGGGCCATGTTTCTGCTTGCATATTTTAATGCAGGTGAAAA
>CADAQV010000098.1 GCA_902790095.1 uncultured Lachnospiraceae bacterium
AAGCATCAGGTTTTTAAGCTCCAGGACAAACTCACCGTCCACTAAGACATCTGTCTGTGAAAGGATCTCATCCGTATATTCGGTGTAGACTTTTCCGCCCTTTACCATATCCACGTCATAAAGATATCCCGAATAACACCAGATGTCTTTTTCGGGGTAGAGCTTTTTCACAGCGCTTATAAGCTCTGCGACATCCTTCTGATTTTCCGGCTCAAAGGGCTCGCCGCCAAGCACCGTGAGGCCTTTCACATAAAAAGGCGCCATGGCATCGAGTATCTCTTTTTGCGTTTCTTTAGTGTATGGCCGGCCAAAGCAAAAATCCCATGTCTGCGGCTGGAAACAGCCCTTGCAGTGGTGCCTGCAGCCGGACACGAAAAGGCTGACTCTTACGCCCGGTCCGTCCGCTATATCGTTTTTCTTTATCGCGCCGTAATACATCTTCCTGCCTCCTTTTCAGATGTGAAAAGTATATCGCAGGTTGAGGGGATTTTCAATCTTATTTTTGCGGGGGTAGTGGCAGGGCAAGACAGTATTTTATTCCCTGCGGGTGCAGAGAATGGGTTATGCACCCTCAGGAAATATAATACTGCCCTGCCCTATTTATACTGTGGCATCAAAAATGAGACATTGAAAAAACTCTTCGCTTCGCTCAGAGTTTTCTTTATCTGACAGCCGCAAGCGTCCGGCTGGCGGACTGCCACGATTGCTACGCAATCTTGGCATACCCCGTCCCCGGGTCTCAAAATATATGCATGGATTGAAAATGAGACTCTGACCCCGTCCCCGGGTCTCATTTTCCCCGGGTCTCAAATCAGTCTTTTATAGATGTCAAGCATGCTTTCGATTTGGTACTGCAACAGCCAGGCGGCGTTGCCGTAGTCGGCTTCGGCTTTTACGGCCTTAAGCAGCGCAGGGAAGTAGCTTTCGGTCTCTTTGATCATGCGGCAGATGCGGCTTCTTGAAAGGCCCCAGGACATGGTCGTAAGGTTGTTGCATCTGTCGATGCATTTGACAAGGGCGGCCTTGGGATTTTGGGCGATGGCGGCGTAATAGGCTTTCATAACCGCATCGCGGTTTTCATCATTTGTTTTTTCGTGGGATAGAAGTCTTACAAGTTCTTTTGCCTCGTCACTGACGGGCAGGTCAGAAAGTGTTTTGCCGCAGTCTTCTATGACATCGTGAAGAAGGCAGGCTGATATTATCGCATCGTCGGTGATGCCCATGGAAAGGGCATGGCAGGCAAGGTTTAACGGGTGGTAGATGTAGGGAACGTTTGACTTTTTTCGCATCTGACCGGCGTGGGCATCTGCTGCAAAGTCGACAGCCTTAAGGGTGTCTGCCATTTTCAGTGCCCTGGCGGTGGATTTTACGTGGGTCTTCATGTGTTCCCAGTTGTAAATGGTCTGCTTGGTACTGAATTTTTCCGTTCTCTCTTCCACTATGGAGGAAACCGATACTTCGTATATTTCGGCAAGCTTTACTATCCTGTCGATGTCGGGCTTGTATTCATCCCTTTCCCATGAAGATACGGCCTGAAAGGTAACGCCAAGTTTTTCGGCCACCTGTTCCTGTGTAAGTTTCTTTTCTTCTCTAAGTTCCCTTAAATTGCTTCCTATGCTCATACTGTGCCTCCTTTTTTTGACTGCCCTGCCGGGCTTGTGTCAACCCTCACTGCAATCATATGATAGCATGATCCTGTATATTATTGTAGCGGGCCGCGGTTTAAGTTTCAAGTTCTTTTTCAAGCTGTGCTTGAGTTGTTTTCGTAACATTTGCCTATTTTTTTTAAAAAACACTTATGATATAATAATATAGGCTTGAAATGGACGGCCGAAACCACTCTACGAAAAGGTGCGTTTTCACGCTTACATAATATGGTATTCTCTAGTCTGTTTTTTGTTTTTTTCTTCTTTCCGGCATGCCTGCTTTTGCATACGACGATGCCCTGCCTGACAGCAAAAAACATAGTACTTTTATTGTTCTCACTCGTGTTCTATGCATGGAGCGGTCCGTCGTTCGTGCTGATACTTGTCGGTGAGACTTTTGTATGCTGGCTGTTTTCGTATCTCGAATCCAAGGCGCGAAAGAAGCACACAAAAAAATCTTTATTTGTCACAAATGTGATCCTTCTCCTGGGCTTTTTATGCTTCTTCAAATATGCCATGATGCTTCTTTCGGCATTTAACGGCATCTTTGCTTTAGACATGAAGATTCCGGAGATCGTGCTGCCGATCGGTATTTCATTTTACACCTTCCAGCTTATAACCTATGCAGCCGATGTGCATACCAAAAAAGTAAGCGTACAGAAAAACTTCTTTACGCTCCTTTTGTATGCCGCAATGTTCCACCAATGCATCGCCGGCCCCATTGTAAGGTACGGAAGTATTGCCGACGAAATAAAAAAGCGTTCGCTTGACATAAACGACTTTTTTGAAGGAACTGTCCGTTTTTCCATCGGCCTTGCGAAAAAAGCCCTGCTTGCAAATGCCTGCGCGGGCGTTGCGGATCTGTTTCTCCCTGCGGAGGTCTTAAAAAACAGCACCGGCAGCGGAATACTTGTCGGGCTTCTTGCCTACACA
Organism: uncultured Lachnospiraceae bacterium; assembly: GCA_902790095.1. Taxonomy (GTDB): domain Bacteria; phylum Bacillota; class Clostridia; order Lachnospirales; family Lachnospiraceae; genus UBA4292. The sequence continues at coordinate 2,580 of CADAQV010000098.1, forward strand.
CTGCAGATATATCTCGACTTTTCGGCATATTCGGACATGGCCATAGGAATGGGTCTTATGATGGGGCTTCATTTCCCGGAAAACTTCGACCACCCTTACGTCTCACGTTCGGTTACGGAATTCTGGCGCAGATGGCATATGACTCTCGGAAGCTTTTTCAGGGACTATGTCTATATTCCCCTTGGCGGAAGCCGCAAGGGCAAGTTTCGCACCATCATGAATCTTTTTGTTGTCTGGGGACTTACCGGGCTTTGGCACGGCGCCCATGCAAACTTTATTCTTTGGGGACTGTACTTCTTTGTATTCCTCATCATAGAAAAGAACCTTATCAGAAAGTTTGAAGACAAGATCCCTTCCCCCATCAGATGGCTTGTGACCATGACGGTGGTATATTTTGGCTGGATGCTGTTTTATTACACAGACTTTTCTCAGCTCGGCGTTGCATTTAAGGCCATCTTCGTAAGCAATTCAAACGGATTTTACAGCGCCCTCACCGGCATCTACATAAAAAATAACATATTTATACTGCTGTTTAGCATTTTTGCATGCCTGCCGCTCTACAGCAACTTAAGGAAACACCTTTATCAAAAATGCGCAAAGAGAAAAAAGTCCGCTCCTTATATGATCATGTGGGACTTCTTTTTCAGCACGATATGTATCATACTGTCAATGCTTGCCCTTATCGGCGACAGCTACAACCCCTTCCTGTATTTCAGGTTTTGATCTTTCAAAGGGTATAAAAAATGAGCGAAAAAAGAAAAAGGCCGCCCCTATTCGAGCGGAAGAACAACAGCATACGGCTTATCTGCATCATATTGTACTGCATGGTGCTTATGGGATTTGCCCTTCTCGGCATAATGATGCCGCTTAGGCCCGAAGAGTCCGATTCCGAAAAAAGAACGCTTACCGCTTTTCCTGAGCTGACTGCACAGAGCCTGCTAAGCGGAGATTTCTTTTCCCAGGTGAGTCTCTGGTATTCGGACACCTATCCTTTCCGCGAAGAGCTGATGGATGTGCAGTCTTCGGTAAAGTCTTTGTACGGACTTAAATCCGAGACCATTATCGGCCCTGTTGAAAAGGCAGACGAGATCCCCACCGCCCCCTATACCATGCCGACATATGTATTTGATATTACGACGGCACCCGACCAGCAGCCCGCAATTTCAACCGAAAGCGAACTGAGTTCGGCAGACCCTTATATCCCGCCGGAAAGCACAGCGGTTCCGGTGATCCCATCATCTGAAGATCCTGCTAACTGGCCGTCAAGCGAGCAGATAGTTCCTTCATCCGAGCAGGCAGTTCCTTCGTCCAAGCAGCCAACACCTCCGCCGGAGACCGCACCGCCTGAGACCGCACCGCCTGAGACAGCGCCTCCTGCCACGGAGCCGGAGCCCACAGCTCCACCGGAAACAGATCCGCCTGTCACTCCTTCTGCACAGGTCACCCCCGGCGAGATCCAGAAGATCGGTTCTCTTTACATAAGCGGAAATGCGGCTTATCATCCGTATTATTTCAGCCTCAAGGCATCAAACGGATACATCGAGACCATAAACAAAGCCGCCGCACTTTTAGGCGACAGGACACACATATATTCGATCCTTGTTCCTACTTCGGCCAGCATTGTCCTCTCTGCAGAACAGCAGCAGATTCTCGGAAGCAGCTCTGCGCGTGACGCGCTTGCTTATGTTTACTCAAGCTATGACTCAAGGGTAACCGGTATAAACACATATGATATCCTGATGGCTCACAGGTCCGAATACCTGTATTTCAGGACCGACCACCACTGGACGGCTCTTGGAGCATATTACGCATACACAGTCTGGTGTAACGCCTGCGGCGTTGCGGCCCTTCCGCTTACAAGCTATACACAGGCGGTTTATTCCGGATTCCTCGGAAGCTTTTATTCATCTTCCGGGAAATCACCCATCCTCGCCAATGCACCGGATGACATTTATGCTTATATACCGCCCGACACAAATGAGATGCAGTATCTTGACCATGAGGGCAACTGGAAAAACTGGAAAGTCATCTACCCCGTCGATAAATGGGGTGCGGGAAACAAATACTCCTGCTTCTCTGCGGGTGACGAACCCCTGGAGATAATTGACAACCCCAACAACTCATCCGGCATCAACTGCGTTGTCGTTAAGGATTCTTTTGGAAATCCTTTCATTCCTTTCCTTATACATCATTATGATAAGGTCTATGTGATCGACCCGAGATATTATACCATCAGCCTTTCAAACTTTGTAAACGAAAACGGCATTAAGGATGTTTTCTTTGTAAACGGAATGGAATTTTTGAATCAAAATTATGCAGAGATCATAAATAAGTGTCTGCATTAAATGGAGCAATGAACAAACCATGGATCTTTTATTTCTACCTTTGACTTATTTTTACTATGAGCTGTTGTTTAACAGGTCTACCCTTAATGTTCTTTCGGTAAGATCCGTCATAACGATGCTTTTCTTCTCGATCTTTTACGGACTTATCGCGGTCATCGCCTCATTCTGGATAAAGAACAGGAAGGTCAAGTACCCTGTTCAGGGGGTATTGTTATTCGCACCTGCACTCATCTGCCTTATCGAATACTTTGTATTCCGCCAGTTCAAGGTTTTATATGACCTTAAAACCGTAATGAACGGCGCTGGCGGTGCTGTCGGAGAATTCGGCCACGAGATCCGCGCGATGGTATTTTCGTTTACCGGCATACTCTACATCCTTTTATTCCTTTTGCCCACGGCAGCATATATCGGAATAAGGGTATATCAATACAAACAGGCAAAAAAGAAGGCCGCTTCCAAAAAAGCGCCTCTTGCAAAAGATGGTCCGGAAAAAGGAGACCTTCTTGGAAGGTTCCTTACCCTTCCCATCATAAGCAAAATACCTTTTCTCAAAAAAGAAAAGCTGTATTCGAGATTTATCTGCATAGGAACTCTGATCGTATTTTTCTACCTGCTTGCGATCCTGACGGTGAAAACAGGCAAGACCACAGCGGCGTTTTACGATGAACAGTACAATTTTGAACTTGCGGTTCAGAATTTCGGTTTCTTTACCGGCCTTAGGAAAGAGATCTCCGGCGCAAGCAGCAAAGCCGACGATGAGCTCGACTTTGTGGATGTCGGCGACATGACATTCCCTTCCATGCCGGATATGAGCAATATCCCTATGCCGTCTGTGGTAGATCCTAACGGTACACCCACTTCGGAAACAGCTCTTGTTATCAATATTCCGATAGGCGGTGAAACGGAGCCCGGCAGCGAACAGGTCGAGCCTGAGACCGAGCCCGGGCCTGCAACCGAGACCGAGCCGGGCGGCAATACAGATCCTTCAACCGATCCGGCGCCGGTAACGGATCCTGTTCCCGAAACGCCCCCTGCTGACACTGCTCCTACAGACCCCGCACCGACTCCCGCTCCTCCGACAGATCCTGCTCCCGTGATAGTTAACCCGACGCCGGTCGACTACGGTAGCAGCATGCTCGGAATAGATTTTGCATCACTTGCGGTAAATGACGTGGACCCTTACAAGGCACTTCACAACTACTGCGCAATGCTAACCCCTTCAAAGAAAAACGCATATACCGGGCTGTTTAAAGGAAAGAACCTTATCTTTATAACAGCCGAGGCATTCACTGCCGAAGCCATAAGACCGGATATCACCCCTACGCTGTACCGTCTGGCAACAAAGGGCATCAACTTCAACGATTATTATCAGTTCTCAAGTGCGGGGACGACCGGAGGCGAGTACGAAAACATCTTCGGAATGCTTCCCACCCAGGGCGGAAGTTCCTTTATAATGACCGCCAAATACAAAAACTACTTCACCATCAGCGCACAGTTAAACCGCCTTGGATACTACGGAAAAGCCTACCACAACAATACCTATACTTACTATGACAGGCACCTGACACATAATAATCTTAATTTCTCCGACGGCTTTATGGGCTACGGAAACGGCATGGAAAAATATGTCACTAAGACCTGGCCCGAAAGCGACTATGAAATGATGGTCGGAACCGTTGAGGAATATATAAACAAGCAGCCTTTCAGCATTTATTATATGTCAGTCAGCGGACACGGTTCTTACACGACAAACAATGCAATGTCAAACAAGAACCTTTCAAGGGTTCAGAGCCTGCCCTATTCAGACACGATAAAAGCATATTATGCGGCAAACCTTGAGCTTGAAGATGCTCTTACATACCTTGTTAACAGGCTCGAGCAGGCAGGCATCGCAGACAATACGGTAATCGTTATCGGCGCCGATCACTTCCCCTACAGCCTTGATAAGGAAGGAAGTCTTGGAAACATGCCGCTTTTGTCAGAACTTTACGGTTACAATGTAGGCAACATTTTCCAGAGAGATCACAACCGCCTTATCATCTGGTCGGGAAGTCTTGAAAAGTCTTCTCCTATAGCTGTGAACTCACCGACAAGCAGTATCGATATTCTTCCGACTCTGTGCAATCTTTTCGGAGTTGCGTGGGATTCAAGGCTTCACCCCGGAAGAGATGTCTTTTCGGACGCTATGCCATTGGCATTTGACCTTGCAGGCGACTGGAAGACCGATTACGGCTTCTACTTTGCGGGCACCGGCCAGTTCGTTCCGATAGGCAATGCTGCCGTTCCCGACGGCTACGCGGCCGCTGTTACCGCCATGGTAAGAAACAAGCTTAGTTTCTGCAAGGGCGCATTAAACTACGGATACTGGAGCCATCTGGTGGATATCGGAGCTGTGTGACAAAAGTCCCCGCTCCATAAGCATGTATGAATCATAACAAGAAGGGGCTGAAAAAAAACAGCCCCTGTTATTGTTGTAAGCATCTCTATGATCATTTGCACGCAGGACAGAGTTCGCTACCCTCACTTCGCGGCGAAAAGATTCGGACGGCCTTTTCTTTTTTTTCCGGCGGCAGTGGCGGGTCTTTCGGCGGCTGAACCACCGAGGCCGCTACCGGAACCTGTGCAAAGATCATGTCATAAAGCCAGCCAAACAGCGGGCAGGACAGATTTGCAAGTATGCTATTGATGTTTAAGACCACAAGATAATTTCTGCTTCTGAAGGCCTGCATCGTAAATGAGAAGGTGATAGAACCGTTTTCGGCTATCGCAAAGCCGGACGATGTCTTGGTGTTTTCATCCACGATCTCCTGTGCCTTGGCCGCAAGAAGCCCGACAAGCTCTGTCAGGTACTTGTTTAATACCTCGGTCAGTTCCATGGTCACGACAGCGGCATCCTTAAGCGCAATATCGCCGCTTAGCTGCTGCCAGTTGTTATACTGCATCTGCAGGTTATTGAAGTTTGTCTCTTTGAAATACTTTGTTATCCAGGGACCTATCTTATTCTGGAAGGTCTCCGAATTCTTCATCCACATCTCAAACATCTTTGACGCGTAGGCTTTAAACGCCTGCGTGGTCATGTCCGTAAAGCCGTTTACAAGGGCACCGTAAAGGTCTGATTCGCCTGTGTCGTTAAGCTTTTTGATGTAGTTTTTGATGGAGGAATACACAAGGTATGCACCAAGTGTTGCGGCGGCCTGTTTCCAGTTTGTCAGTTTTATATTGTTTGCGACAAGATTATCGCCTGCCGCGGAAAGATTCTTGGCAAACTCAAAACGCTCCACTATTGACGCGTCGATCTTTTCACCGTGATTTAACGCAGCGAAAAGCTCGCCTATTGCCTGAGTGGCAAAATCCTTTGCAGGGGATATTATTGCTTCTGCCACCGGGCCGGCATAAAGCGAGACAAGCACGGAAAATGCACAGTCGCCGAAGAATTTCAGCCATTCAAGCTGTGTTATTATTCCGTCATACAGCTCTGCTTCGTTTCGCGCATCAACGCTTTCGACAAGCCAGTAACGCATATAGTTTCTTACGATCAGCTTGCTGGTAAGGCGAAGCTGAGCCGTTGAACATTTGGGGTCGAGAACAAGCTCGTCGAGCCTTTCCTCCCATTTCTGTCTGTCTTCGGGAAGCGAATATTTTTCTATTCTCTCCTTCAGCTTTTTGTATTCCTCGTCCCAGCCCTCATATGGATC
>CADAQV010000099.1 GCA_902790095.1 uncultured Lachnospiraceae bacterium
TAACCTTTCTTTTAGGATTAAAAAAGGCTGCCGGCTTTGCCGGCAGCCTCGTGGAAAATCAAAATTTATCTTTCGTTGTCATCGATCTTCTTTTCGAATTTTGCAAGCATGCTCTTTGCAAAATCACGTCCGCCGATACCGAATGCAACTGCGAATGCAATACAGATAGCAGCAAGTACATACTTGAATGCTGTATTTACGATGCTTGCAGCGATACCGAGCTGTGAAAGGATCATGAATACTGCGAATGTGTAAACGATGATCTTTACGATGAAAGCAAGACCCTTTGACTTGGGATTAGCCTTGATGATGAGCTTCTCAACTGCGCCTGCTGCGAAGATTGCAACTGCTGCAATGATCATCGAAGAGATGATAGCAGGGATGTAGCCGATGATAGCCTGTCCAACGTTATTAAGAACGCTGAGGTTGAGTGCCTGTATAGCCTGAAGTGAGAAGAAAATGATCACAAGGGCTTTGAGCACTATTGAAATGATGTAAGAAAGGGTTGTCTTCTCTGTAGCACGGATGCCAACTTTGGCCTGAAGAAGGTCAATCTTGGTAGCCTTGATAAGAGGATGAGTGAGCTGTGCAACGATATCGCCAAGAACGATACCGACAGCAATAAGGATACCTGCAGCGATGATGTTAGGAACAAAGCCTATCATGCGCTCAACAAGATTTGATATGGGTGATGTAATGCTGTTCATTCCGAGCTTGTTGAATACAGCGGGGAGGAATAACAGGAATACAACGAACCATACGATCTTGGCGATCAGGTTGATCATGTTTCCACCGTCAACATTGAACTTTGCAAGCCTTGCTTCAAGTTTTAATGCTCTGAGGCCCTTGATAACAAGATTCTTAACAAGTCCTGCAACGATGAGTGCGACCACAAGAATGAGGACCGCAAAGATGACATCCCAAAGACCGTCCGCCAGACTTCTGACGAAGCTTTCCCAGGAATTCTTAAGGTTATCTAACATAGTAGATATTCTCCTTTCTTTTTTTTGGTAATATTTTACCACTAAAATGGATTTTATCATATTTTTATGTGCAATGCAACAGTATTTTATAGGTTGGGAGCTTAAAAATTAAAAAAAAATAAAAATGCACTTGCCAAAAAAAAACAATAGTAATAGAATCAGTAAGACTGCAGATTTTTGATATATATAAAGGAAAGAACAGCTATGAAAAAGGTAGTAAAATTTGGCGGAACATCATGTGCAAGCGCGGAGCAGTTTAAGAAGATCAAGGATATTTTAGCATCCGACATATCAAGAAGATATGTTGTAGTGTCTGCTCCCGGAAAGCGCTTTTCAAAGGATATCAAGGTCACCGACATGCTCTACGGTGCATATGCAAAGGCTGAGGCAGGTCAGGATTTTTCGGGCGATCTTAAGGCAATAAAGGCACGTTACGACGAGATCATCGGCGGACTTGGAATAAAGCTTGATCTTACAGAGGAGTTTAAAACCATCGAAGACGGTTTTAAGAATCTTGTCGGCAAGGATTATGCCGCTTCAAGAGGGGAGTACTTAAACGGTAAGGTCGCAGCCGGATATTTCGGCTTCCAGTTTATCGATGCGGCAGATGTTGTACGTTTTGATGCTGACGGTAACTATGTTGCAGACAAGACAAACGAACTTCTTACAAAAAGACTTAACGGTATGGACGGCTGCGTGCTTCCCGGTTTTTACGGCGCAACTGCAGACGGAAAAATAGTTACATTTTCAAGAGGCGGTTCGGATGTATCGGGTTCAATTCTTGCAAAGGCTATCCACGCAGATATGTATGAAAACTGGACGGATGTATCGGGCTTCCTTGTTGCAGACCCCAGAATAGTCGATGACCCCGAAGTCATCAAGTGCATCACATACAGAGAGCTTCGCGAGCTTTCATACATGGGAGCTTCCGTTCTTCATGAGGCAGCCATATTCCCGGTAAGAAGCGAAGGCATTCCGATCAACATCAGGAACACCAATTCTCCTCTTGACCCCGGAACAATGATCGTTGAAAGCACCTGCAACAAATCCGATTTCACTATAACGGGTATCGCAGGCAAGAAGGGATTTGTCGCTGTCTACATCGAAAAAGACATGATGAATTCCGAGATAGGCTTCTGCCGCAAGGTCCTTCAGTCATTCGAAGACAATCAGATATCGATAGAGCACATGCCTTCCGGCATCGACACCATGACAGTCGTTGTTCATCAGGATGAATTTGAAGCAAAAGAACAGCAGGTGATCTCAGAGATCCACAGACTTGTAGATCCCGACACGATAGAGCTTGCTACCGACATCTCGCTTATTGCCGTCGTAGGAAGAGGCATGAGACAGAACCGCGGTACAGCAGGCCGTATCTTTTCTGCTCTCGCTCATGCGCATATAAATGTCCGCATGATCGACCAGGGCTCATCAGAGCTCAATATAATCATCGGTGTTGCAAACCGTGATTTTGAAAATGCCATAAAGGCAATATATGATATTTTTGTAACCACACAGTTATGATAGAAAATGAAAGGGTATCACCATGGGAAAGTTAGGACCAAAGAAAAGTAAGGACGACGCAAAGAAGAAACAGCTTCAGCAGCAGCTTGCAGCTTTGCAGAGAAAGCAGGAAGCAAAAAAGAAGAAATGATTTGATTTCGCGCGGAGGTCCCTAAAAAAGGACCTCCGTTTTGTTATAATTATGGTATCCCATCATAATTGAGGAAATGACATATGTTATACGAACTAAACGATGTGACGGTATCTCTTTCAGGCAGGGAGATACTCACTCACACAGGCATGTTCATAAAAGGAAATGAAAAGATAGCGCTTGTCGGGAAAAACGGTGCCGGAAAGACGACGCTTTTAAACCTTATAAAGGGAAAGCTGTCTCCCGACCGCGACGACAAGAGAAGCACCGAGGCCGTAAAAATGGCCAGGAGCCTCAAAATAGAGATGCTCGATCAGATACCCTTTAAGGGCATGGACATTACCTTTTATGAAGCCTTAAAAGAAGAACTGCCCGAAACAGAAGAAGGCAGCAGAGAGTATTTTGACCGTGAATATGAGATCGATCGTATGCTTTGCGGTCTCGGCCTTGATAAAGAGGATAAGTATAAAAACATATCCTGCTTTTCGGGGGGTGAGATAACAAGGCTTGGCATCATATGCCTTCTTTTAAAGCAGCCGGATATTCTGCTGCTTGACGAGCCCACAAATCACTTGGACCTTGCCGGAATAGAATGGCTCGAGGAATATCTTAAGTCCTTTAAGGGCGCCGTTATAATGATAAGCCACGACAGATTCTTTCTGGATTCGGTTGCTGATGTTACAATAGAACTTGAAGACGGAAAGCTTACAAGATATGCGGGAGGATATACCGAATATAAAAAAGAAAAAGAGCTGAGGCTTGCCGCTTTGCAGAAAGCCTATGACAGATATATTGCGGAAAAGTCAAGGCTCGAAGAACTGGACAAACGCTTTAAGTCAAGGCCCAACAAGGCAGCCTTTGCCAGAGCCAAAAGATCCCAGCTTGAAAGACTTGAGGAAGTAAAGCCGCCAAAGGCAGACGGCCGGATAGATCTTAAAAGCCTCGAGCAGCCCGCTCACCCCGGTCCTAAATGGGTCTTTGAGGCTGAGCATTTAAAGATCGGCTATGAAAAGCCCCTTTATGAGACCTCGCTTCGTATAAAAAGAGGAGAGAAGATAGGTGTGATCGGCGAAAACGGAAGCGGAAAAAGCACGCTTATAAAGACCGTTGCCGGCATACTGCCTGCCATATCCGGAAAACACACCCTCGGAAACAACGTAAAGATAGGCTACTTTGACCAGATGAGCAGCCGCATATATTCGGAAAAGAATCTTTTGGAACACTTTGGGGAGAAATTCCCTTCGCTTAACGAAGGTGAGATAAGAAAAAAGCTTTCAATGTGGCGCTTCTTCGGCGCAGATGTTTATAAGAAGGTGGATTCCCTTTCCGGCGGAGAAAAAGCAAAGCTCGTCATGGCAGAGCTCTTAAACGAACGGCCCAACTTCCTCATCCTCGATGAGCCTACAAATCACATGGATATCCCGGCAAAGGAAGCCTTAGAGGCTGTGCTTAAGAACTATAATGCTGCCATGCTTATAGTAAGCCACGACAGATACTTTATATCCCGCCTTGCCGGCAGCCTTATAATCACCGGCGGAGACGACATTTACTGTTATCCTTTCGGCTACGAACACTACCTCGAGAGAAAAAGGAACCTTTCGATACCCGGAAGACTCCCCGGCGAGCTCTCATCAGAAGATGCCGCCCTCGTATCGCGCCTCAAAGCCGTACCTAAAAAAGCCCCCATCCAGTCCCGCGAGCTGCCCGTTCACATCCAGCAGTTCAACTGGGCCATGGATCAGGCAGACAAAGACCTTTTCGCAGCGCAGGAGGCTTACGAAAACACAATGCTTGCATCAGGCGATATAAAGGAATGGACCCGGGCCGAGGATAGATACACGGCCGCGTGCATCAAGTGGTATGAGGAGCTTGTGAACTTACTCGGCCATAAATGACCGAGCTTCCTGCTTCAACGCTGCAGCTTACCAAAACGGAGCATACTCCGCGCAGCAGAGGCTGTGGGCTCCACAGGCGTTATAGGTTCGGGCGGCTCCCGCCCTACCATATTCCGGTATATCAGGTCGATACACCGGATAGATACAGTCTTATGCCTTCCTCTCTGATATTTATTGCGGCATTGGTATCGCGGTCATGCTCAAAGCCACACGAGGGACATATCCATTTACGCATGGATAAATCCTTTAGTTCCGGGTTTTGAGTACCGCAACAGTGACACAACTGGCTGGAGGGATACCACTTATCTACTTTGATAAGCACCTTCCCTCTGCGGGCAAGCTTGTATTCAAGCATTCTGACAAACATGCCCCAGCCGTTATCGAGAGTCGCCTTGCCATTTCCAAAACCTTTATTTGACATAGCTTTCATATCAAGAGTTTCGACCCCTACAAGATCGTATCGCTTGGCTATCGCGGTACTCAGCTTATGCAGATGGTCTTTTCTCTGATTTGCAACATGGCGTTCGATCTTAGCACGCTTGAGATTGTGTTTCTTGTAGTTATTGGAGCCCTCTTCCTTGTTACGTAGGCCCCTCTGTATATGAGTACGTCTCTTTTGAGCCTTGCGGTAATACTTGGGCGAACCACTCACATTGCCGTCTGAGTCTGCATATAAGCCGTCCGACTTGTAATCAAGGCCGACTGCGTTAAGTTCGGGGTGCTCATGCATTTCAGGCAGGGCTGCATTAGCCTCAAAAAGAACGGATATGTAATAACTGCCGTCACGTTCCATTGATACCGTTGCAGATTTCAGATTCCATGCCGGTTCAGGTATGCGATGAATCACTATCTTTACATTGCCCGCTTTGGGCAAGCGGATAGTGCCATTTCCGAAATCAATGGAAACAGTCCCTTTCTGGTTGTTGGTGGTATAGGATGCGCGTGCTGTCTTTTTGCTCTTGAATTTAGGGTGCCTTGTTCCTTTCACGGTGAAAAAGTTCTTGTACGCCGCCTGTAGGTTCAGCTGCACATTTGCAAGAGCAAGCGAATCTGCTTCTTTTAGGAAAGGATAGTCTTTTTTGTACTGTGCCGGAGTGGGATGCAGGATAGTCTTATCGCGTTTGTAGGCATCTTCCTTATCGGCAAGCATAAGATTCCAGACCTTACGGCAGCAGCCGAAAGACCTGACAAAAAATGTTTCCTGTTCGCTATCGGGATAAGCGCGGTAT
>CADAQV010000100.1 GCA_902790095.1 uncultured Lachnospiraceae bacterium
TGACAACATAGTTATACAGGGACATGACAATCCGGATGCGGATGCCATTGCCGGCGCATACGGGCTTTACCTGTTTTTTAAGTCAAAGGGGAAAAAGGTCCGCATGATATATGGTGGCAGCAACCGCATAGAAAAGAAAAACCTCGTGCTGATGCTTGAAAAGCTTGATATTCCGATGGAGCATGTGACCGTTCTCGACGATATCCCGGATCTTCTTATAACAGAAGACTGCCGCTATGGCGAAAGAAATGTACAGCGTTTTGACGCAGGCGAGATCGCTGTCATAGACCACCATATGCCAAGCCCCAATGTCAGCCCCCATCTAAGCGAGATAAGGGAAAACTACGGGGCCTGTGCGACTATCGTATGGGATATGCTGAAAGCGGAAGGCTTTAATGTCACGGAAAACGCCGCTCTTTCCACTGCGCTTTACTACGGCCTTTTTATGGACACGGGAAAGCTTCAGGAGATAAGGCATCCAAAGGATAAGGATATGCGCGATGAGCTTGAATTTGCCCTAAACCGCAGCATTTTGACGCTTCTTGAAAACAGCAATCTATCCCAGGAAGAGCTTTTTATAGCAGGGAAGGCGATGTCAAAGGTCGACTATGAAGACGGCTGCCGTTTTGCTATAGCCGAGGCAGATAAATGCGATCCCAATATCCTGGGAATAATAAGCGATGCCCTTATTGAAGTCGATTCTATCGGCTACTGCGTTGCGATGTGCGCGTTGGATGAAGGAATAAAGCTTTCGGTAAGAAGCTGCGAGAGGGAAACGCGCGCGGATGAGCTTGCCTCTTTTATAACTGCAGGCATCGGTTCGGGCGGCGGACATACAAGAAAATCCGGCGGATTTATGGTAAATGATCTTCTGGCAGAGGAATACCACAGGCTGTTCGGAAAGTCGCCCGATGACATGGCGGTGGCGGCACATGCGGTCCTTAAGGAGAGAATGAAAGTGTACTTTAAGGATCAGGACCATATTTATTCGGGTACGGACTCTGTTCCGGATCTGTCGGGCGAAAAGACGTATCAGAAAAAATGCCTGCCCATAGGCTATGTAAAGGCTACGGACCTGTACCCCGAAGGTACTATGATATCCGTCAGGATGCTTGAAGGTGATGTTCCATTTACCGTAAAAGCAGACACATATCTGATGATCGGAATAGAAGGCGAAGTGTATAAGAACGACGAAAAATACTTCCTTGAGCACAACACCCCTACTGACAGGCCCTATTTCTTTAAGGGCGAATACGCCCCGACCATATGCGCAGCCGTAAGGGCCGAAAGCATAGAGGATGACAAAAGAAAGAATCTGATGGACTATGCAAAGATGTGTGTCCCAAAGGAAGGTTCGCAGGTCTATGCAAAAAAACTCACCAAAAGGACCAAGGTATTCGTGCCGTGGAGCGAAAGCTATATGCTTGGAGTTCCGGGCGACTATTTGGCCGCACGATGGGAAAATCCAAAAGATGTTTATATCATCAACCGGGATATAATGGGAAAGAGTTACGAAGAGATAGAAGGATAATCCCTTGGTTAAAAGGAAAAGGTTATGGAAGAAGAGAGAAAATACTGTGCATTTATAAGCTACAGGCATAAGGATCTTGATAAGAACGTTGCAAAAAAGATCCATTCGATGATAGAAAGGTACACCCTTCCCTCAGAGCTTAGGGGGGAATGGGGCTCCAAAAAGCTTGGAAAAGTGTTCAGGGACGAGGAAGAGCTGCCGGTATCGAGCAATCTTACAGACAGCATCACGGCAGCCCTTGACAACACCGATTATCTTATCGTTATCTGCACCCCAAACACCCCGGAATCGGTCTGGGTAGAGCGTGAGATCAGTTATTTCCTGCAAAAGCACGACAGGAGCCATCTTATCGCCGTTTTGGCAAACGGAACGCCGGAAGAGGCTTTTCCAAAGCTTTTGACTACCGAATATGACGAAAAAGGAAATATATACGCAAGGTACGAGCCTTTGGCGGCAAACCTTACGGGCAACGATCACAGATTCAAAAAGAGCAGGATAAGAAAAGAGTCCGTGCGCATATACGCGGCCATAATGGGCTGCCATTTTGACTCGCTTTGGCAAAGGGAAAAAAGGCACGAGCTTAAATGCGCCCTTGCGCTTGCAGCTATAGTTGCGGCGGTTGCCGTGTGGTATGGAGTATCCATCGAGATAAAGAACCAAAGGATAGAGACTCAAAAGGCAGAGATCGAAAAGCAGTATGACGAGATAAGCAAACAGAATGAAAAGATAGCTGCCCAGAACGATGAGATCGCCGCCCAGAACAGGGAGATCAAGGAAAAATACGAGGATATTCAAAGCAAGAACAAAGATCTTGAAAGAAAAGAAGCAGAGGCACTTATAAAAGAGGGCGAGCTTTTGCTTGACAAGGGTGATATAAAAGGCGCAAAGGAATGCGTTTTAAATGCCATGTCAAAAGAAGAAGGAAGGATAGCATATGCCGACGAGGCGCAGTATATCCTCTCGCGTGCGCTTGCATCCTGTCACTATGACAATACCATGCGCACAACTGCCGTCGCTTTGCAGGAAGATGACATCGCCGATCTTAAACTGTCAGATGACGGAAAAGCGTTATATACACTTGATGTAAGAGGCTATGTCCGCTGTTTTTCCACCGAAGACGGCAGCCTGAAATGGCGCGGGGATTCAAAGAGCCATACGGTGCACACATATATCGCAGACAGGGATAGAATGCTCATTCTGCCCGAATACGGACTTCTTCTGATTGCAAACCAGGATGCAATTGCGGCAATTTCACTTGAAGACGGATCCTATGTGTGGGATGTAAAATTCAGCACCGCTCTAGGAGCGGATTTCTTTGTTATGTCGGAGGATAAGAGCCGTATAGCAGTTATAGATTCAGGCCTCGGCTTTGAAAATATCGAAAAAAAGGCCATGCTGATAGAAACATCATCCGGTGAGATATTAAAGGAGATCGAGCTTGACAGTCTCTTTGGCGAACACAGCATCATTTCGACCGGCAGGCAGTCCGGCGTCTTTTTGACGGACGGAAGCGTTGTGGGCATGGTCTACTGCAATGATTCGTGGGTCACATATGAAAGCGCCTGCATCTTCAAGCTTGATTTTGATAAGAACAAGGCTGAAATGATCGAAAAGAAGGATGCTCCGGAAGATGCAAAAACAGGTGATATCTTTCCTTTTGTGATAGGCATGGAGTATATAAAGGAAAGTGATTCCTGTCTGATATTCTCATATGACAGCTGGGAGAAAAAGTTTAGGGCAAGGCAGCTTGAAGTGGGCGGCAAAGTACTTAAGGACTACGAGTATGCCATGGCAATGCCTTCAAGAACCGTTTCCGGAGTATACAGGTCCACATATGGCAAAACCGGCAGTACAGTCTATGTTTCATGTGGCGAAATTGCCTTTGTATACGATATGTCCCTGCAAAAGTTTACCGATCTCAGAACAGGTATCAACGATGACATACTCTGTTCATCATGCCTTGATGCCGAAAAAGGTATATATACATATCTGACTTCCGACGGAAGACAGTTTTTCTATGCGGGCGAAGGAGGAAAAACGGCCTATGTCTTTTCAGACAAGACCGTGCTTGGTGTGATCTCCGTATCAAACGGTTATGCGTTAAATGAAAACGGTGCTTACGGCATGCAGCTTGCGGACGATGCGGTAGAAGCAGTTGCCACATTAGGCGATCCTAAAAAAGTGTATATACTAAGGCCCGACAAAGATGACTATTACAAAGGCGCCGATATATACGATGACTTTGCATCGTCAGGATATCTTAAAGTGAGCCGCATGGAAGAACTTGCCGGGGGAGATATACTCCTTATGGGCAATAATGAGATCGACAGCGTTATAAGCATTTTGATCTCAGAACCGGAAACGCAGGAAAAGAAAGAAGAGTATAAGCTCGACGTAAAGCTTTCAGATCTTCCCGGAGTGAACACAGTGCTTGAAACTGCCGTGTTCTGGCCCGATAAAAAGCATTTTTCATACAGCCTTAATAGGGAACCGGCAATTTTTGACATCGAAAAAGGCGAAGTTACAAAGCCGTTTACAAATACCGACATAAAGGCGGCTGCATATTCCGTGCTTGAAAACGGAGATATTCTTTCGGCTGTGGTCGGAAGAAAAAAGGAGTCTTCTATTTTGTCGCCCGAATATGAGATCGCATATACAGTCGGCGGAGGAAGCGTGCAGAGGGTAAGTATTCCTGAAGGCAAGACAGCTGCAATACAAGAGGGCAGCGGTCAAAAGTTTTATATAAATGCGGGCGCGAACGGTAATATAGTTGTATCGCTTTGCGACGCGGGCGGCGACGTGGCTGATTCGTTTATGGTGGTATCGGCTGCAGACGGCACATACCGCATAGCCGAAGAAAACGGATATGCATATTCCGGAAAAGTATTCGCCTGCGGAAAGAAAAATGAATTGTTTGTATATGAGACTGAACAGAACAAGCTTGCAATATATGACGTTTCAGAGGGGGAATGCGCCGGCTTTATAGATCTGCCTTTTGAAACGGCGGACATCGTTTCGGCCGAATTTTTAGAGGGCGATACGGCATTTGCCATATGGACAAAGAGCAGGATATTGTATGTCTATGATTCCCCTTGCGGCGAACTTATGTATGAGGGAACTTTCGAAAACGATAACAGTTCGGCTGTGGACGAGCTGAAAGTCGTGGCGATAGAAGATAATGCAAATGACCGCATTTTCTTTGTTACATCGAAAAAAGCCGTGGTGGTCATCAGTACTGTCACTTGGAAAAAGACAGCTGACTTCAGGGGCTTTGACGCTTTTTCACATAAGACAGGCGAGATATTCAGGGTCATGAATTCGGGCATGGTCATGAACGAAGAAGAAAACTCTGTGATAAAGGTGATCGCGTATACACTTGACGATCTTATCGCAAAGGCGGATGAACAGATAGTTAAAAGTAAAACAGATAAATAACACAAAAAGGATGAAAAAAATGAGAGAATATGATGCGGTAGTATTTGACATGGATGGAGTGATCTTCGACTCCGAAAGAGCTACTTTTGTGTGCTGGCTTGAGATAGCAAAAAAGTATGACATAAAAGATATCGAAAAGCCGTACATGGCCTGCACCGGGACAACGTATGCCAGGACCAAAGAGATAATGATGGAAACATATGGACCTGATTTTCCGTATGAGGAGTATGCGAAAGAAGCCTCAGTCATTTACCACGAAAGATATGACGGGGGAAGGCTCCCTGTAAAAAAAGGCGTAAAAGAGATACTTGAATTTTTAAAGAAAAACAAAAAGAAGATAGCGCTTGCTTCATCCACAAGAAGGCAGACGGTAATAAACCAGCTGCGCGATGCCGGGATACTTGAATATTTTGACGAAGTCGTAACGGGAGATATGGTATCAAGAAGCAAGCCTGAGCCCGACATTTTTCTGCTTGCGTGCGAAAAGATAAATGTATCCCCCGAAAGGGCCTATGCAATAGAAGATTCCTATAACGGAATAAGGGCTGCTTTTGCGGGAAAGCTGCGTCCCATCATGGTGCCCGATCTTTTGCCCGCAAACGATGAGATGAAAAAAATATCGGAGACAGTCTGCGGCAGTTTGCTCGATGTTATAGATTACCTGAAGAAATAAAGTTCCACGTGGAACGGTAAAAGGGGTGCCTCGCTTTCGAGACACCCCGTTTTTGTTTGTATAAAAAAACTGTTATGCAACTGTTAGCGTTTTTTAGGGGCAACAATTGCACATTGTG
>CADAQV010000101.1 GCA_902790095.1 uncultured Lachnospiraceae bacterium
ATCACATTCGCAAAACCTCTGCCAAAGGCATCGGTTTTTGCTCATGTGACGGACGTCTGCTATTAGAACCACGCAGAAATAACCATCCGAGTTCATGCGTGGCATGACTCGTCCGGTCATTCCTGCATGGTTCTGAATAGTTACATTATTTTATCATATCTTGTGTTTTTTATCAAGAAAAAGTATCACCGGCGGTATAAATAAACAAGGCCCTTTGGAGCTACTGCTCCTTAGGGCCTTTTCTTACGTATAAAACAAATTTAAAAAGCAGATCGAAATAGCTTTCTTCATCGCCTTCTGCGGCCAGTACCCAGTCGGGGTCCGCATCAAGATCTATCATATGCCTGTCTGCGACATATTCGTAATCTATCATGGTTATATGCGCCTTATCGCAATACGGAAGGAACCGGCGGTATACCTCTTCTCCGCCTATCACAAAGAAGTCATCCTCGGTATATCCTTCCTGTTTAAACTTTTCAAGCAGATCCATGACTTCTTCTTTATTCCTGCAGACATATACTCCTTTTTGCTTAATATCTCTTTTGGAGGAAAGAACGATATTTATTCGGCCGTCAAGCGGTCTGCCGCCCGGCAGGCTTTCAAAGGTCTTTCTGCCCATGATGCAGATCTTACCGAGTGTATCTTTTCGAAACATCTGCTGGTCAAGAGGGATCCTCACAAGAAGATCCCCCTTGTTTCCGATGCCCCAGTTTTTATCGACCGCTGCGATTAGATTCATTTAGCCTTCCTTCCTTAAAGCTGTCATCCGGCCATCCTTTACGTCAAGCAGTATGACATCTCCTTCTGAAATATCCCCTTCAAGAATAAGCCTTGCAGAAAGCGTCTCGACATATTTCTGCAGATATCTCTTGATGGGTCTTGCGCCGTACAAAGGATCGTAGCCTTCGTCTATGCACTTTTGCTTAGCCGCAGGCGAAAGCTCGACCTTAAGCTCTCTGTCTGCAAGCCTGTCATTGATCCTCTTAAGCTGCAGATCGATTATACCGTCAATATTGTCTCTGGTCAATGGCTTAAATAATATCATCTCGTCAAGACGGTTCAAAAATTCAGGTCTGAAATGCATCCTGACCTCATTCATTACCGCTTCTTCGGCTTCATGAGTTATCTCTCCTTCTTCGCCTATGCCGTCAAGCAGTGACATTGCCCCGAGGTTTGAAGTCATGATAAGTATGGTGTTCTTAAAGTCCACCGTACGTCCCTGTGAATCGGTGATACGGCCGTCGTCAAGCACCTGCAGAAGTACATTGAATACATCGGGATGTGCCTTTTCGACCTCATCGAAAAGTACCACGCTGTAGGGTTTTCTTCTGACCGCTTCGGTAAGCTGACCGCCCTCGTCATATCCCACATATCCGGGAGGAGCTCCGATAAGCCTTGATACCGAATGCTTTTCCATATATTCGGACATATCTATACGGACGATGTTGTTTTCATCATCAAACAGATTTTCCGCAAGAGCCTTTGCAAGCTCCGTCTTACCGACGCCCGTAGGCCCCAGGAATAAGAACGATCCGATGGGTTTTCCTGGGTCTTTAATGCCGGCCTTTGAACGAAGTATGGCATCGCTCACAAGCTCTACCGCCTTATCCTGCCCTATCACCCTTTTGTGGAGCTGATCGTCAAGGTGAAGCACCTTGTTTCTTTCGGTCTCATTGAGCTTGCTTACGGGGCTGCCCGTCCACCTTGAGATTATCCTGCAGATATCATCTTCCGTAACAGCCTCGTGAACGAGAGTAAGTCCGTTTGCACCTTCGGTTTCCGCTGCTTCGAGCTGTTTTTTAAGCTCCGGCAGCTTGCCGTACTGCAGCTCGGCTGTCTTTTCAAAGTCGTAATTTCTCTTGGCTATGGCTATCTCATTGTTGCAGTTTTCTATCTCTTCACGGATCTTTCCAATCTTTTCTATGGCAGCCTTTTCGTTTTCCCACTCTGCCTTCTGCTTTGCAAGTTCGCCCTGCATCTCGGCAAGGTTTTTCTGCAGCTCCGCAAGTCTTTCCTGACTTAACCGGTCTTCCTCTTTCTTTAAGGCGGCTTCCTCTATCTGCATCTGCATGACTTTTCTTGTAAGCTCGTCAAGCTCTGCGGGCTGGGAATCGAGGTCCGTCTTTATCATAGCGCAGGCTTCATCCACAAGGTCTATCGCCTTATCGGGAAGGAAACGGTCAGATATATATCTGTGTGAAAGTGTTGCCGCTGCCACAAGAGCGCTGTCGGCTATCCTTATGCCGTGAAAGACCTCATACCTTTCCTTTATTCCTCTTAATATGGATATTGTATCTTCCACCGTAGGCTCTGATACCAGCACGGACTGGAAACGTCTTTCAAGCGCCTTGTCCTTTTCTATGTATTCGCGGTATTCGTTTAATGTGGTCGCACCTATGCAGTGGAGCTCGCCTCTTGCAAGCATGGGTTTAAGCATGTTTCCGGCATCCATTGCGCCGTCCGTTTTTCCGGCCCCGACTATAAGATGAAGCTCATCGATAAACATGATTATCTTGCCTTCGCTCTTTGAGACTTCATCAAGAACGGCCTTTAGCCTTTCCTCGAATTCGCCCCTGTATTTTGCGCCGGCAACCAAAGCTCCCATGTCAAGAGAAAAGATGAGTTTGTCCTTAAGACCGTCCGGAACATCGCCAGCGGCTATTCTCTGGGCAAGAGCCTCTACTACCGCCGTTTTACCGACGCCCGGCTCACCTATGAGCACAGGGTTGTTTTTGGATTTACGGCAAAGGATCCTTATCACGTTTCTTATCTCGCTGTCACGCCCTATAACAGGGTCAAGCTTTTGCTTCTTTGCCTTTTCCACAAGCTCTGTGCCGTACTTGTTTAAAGTATCATATGTGGCTTCGGGGTTATCGCTTGTGACCCTTACATTTCCTCTTACCTCTTTTAAGGCTTCAAGGAATGCGTCCTTTGTGATGTCGCAGTCGCGAAATACCTCTTTCATGCCCCTGCCGGGCTTTTCAAGAAGATTTAACATCAAGTGTTCTACGGAGACATATTCGTCCCCCATTCTCTTTGCTATATCTTCTGCCGTGACAAGTGTCTGATTAAGATCCTTGCTGAAGTATGACTGTCCGCTTCCTGAGACCTTTACTTTTCTGTTGATGGCTGCAAGTGTTTTTTCCTTTACGGCCTTGTAGTCTTTTCCCATCTTTTCGAGAAGACGCGGAATCAGCCCGTCTTCCTTTAAAAGAGCGGCAAAAAGGTGCTCCTGATCTATTTCCTGGTTGCCATACTCCGTTGCGATGGACTGCATTTCATTTAATGCAGTTAATGAGTTTTGTGTAAACTTGTTTATATTCATGGCTAACCTCCTTTGTAATTGTTAGCACTCTCCTTACTTGAGTGCTAATCAAAGGATACATCTTTTTAAGAGATTTGTAAAGACTTTTTTAAAAAAAATTTTATTGCCAAAAAATAATAAATTTATTATAATGATTTACGTAATTATGAAATATCTGCAAAAATCATTACAGTATGGAGGTTAATTATGGGGAATGTAGAAAATGAAGACATCATCTGGAAAGACAGGGTACACCACATGTGGTTTCCTTTCAGCTTCACAAAATACTATGTGGCAAACGACAGGCTCTATGTTGAAAAAGGCCTCTTGAAAACAGATTATAATGAGACTCTTCTTTACCGTATTCTCGACTTAAAGCTCACACGTACTTTGGGTCAGAAGATCTTTGGTACCGGAGACATCACTCTTTATGCCAAGGCCGATTCAGAGGGCACGATACTTCTTCACAACATAAAAAAACCCAAGGAAACAAAAAAGATGTTCTCAAATCTCATTGAAAACATCCGTAACAACAAAAACATTGTCGGAAAAGAGTTCTACAGCGGAATGCACGGAACTCATGGCGGCCCGATCGATGTGGACGGCGATGGTATTCCGGATATATTTGACGATCCGGATGATGACGGAAGCTCAGGCTTTTGATCTTTTAAAACAAAATACAAAAAAATGTCCCGGCCTGACTGGCCGGGACTTATTTTTTTAAATCAGAACTTTCCTGCCTTTGCAGCCTCTTCGATGGATACGGCTGTTGAAACAGTCATACCTACCATGGGGTTGTTGCCGGCACCGATAAGGCCCATCATCTCAACGTGAGCGGGAACCGAAGAAGAACCTGCAAACTGAGCGTCCGAATGCATACGGCCCATTGTATCTGTCATACCGTATGAAGCAGGACCTGCTGCCATGTTATCGGGGTGAAGTGTACGTCCTGTACCGCCGCCTGATGCAACCGAGAAGTACTTCTTGCCTGCCTCGAGGCGTTCCTTCTTGTATGTACCTGCAACGGGATGCTGGAATCTTGTGGGGTTGGTTGAGTTACCTGTGATGGAAACGTCAACATTCTCCTTCCACATGATGGCAACGCCTTCGCAAACATCGTTAGCGCCGTAGCAGTTAACCTTTGCACGAGGGCTGTTTGCATCCTTAGAGTAGCACTTTCTTGAAACTTCCTTAACTGTATTTGTATAAGGATCATAGAGAGTCTCAACAAATGTGAAACCGTTGATACGTGAAATGATCTGAGCAGCGTCCTTTCCGAGACCGTTGAGGATAACGCGTAAGGGCTTCTGGCGAACCTTGTTAGCCTTTTCAGCTATACCGATAGCGCCTTCTGCAGCTGCGAAAGACTCGTGACCTGCAAGGAATGCGAAGCACTCTGTATCCTCTTCAAGAAGCATCTTTCCGAGGTTACCGTGTCCGAGACCAACCTTTCTTGTATCTGCAACAGAGCCGGGGATACAGAAAGCCTGAAGGCCTTCTCCGATAGCTGCTGCTGCGTCTGCTGCCTTGCGGCAACCCTTCTTGATGGCAATGGCTGCACCTACTGTGTAAGCCCACTTTGCGTTTTCAAAGCAGATGGGCTGGATGCCTTCGATGAGCTTGTAAACATCGATGCCTGCTGCCATAGTAATATCTTTACACTCTTCGATGGATGAGATGCCGTACTCCTTTAACTTAGCGAGAATCTGAGGCTCTCTTCTTTCATATGATTCAAATAATGCCATTTTAAGTTCCTCCTTCTCACTCTTTTCTGGGGTCGATGAGACGAACGGCGTCTGCAACTCTTCCGTACTGTCCGCTTGCCTTCTCGATAGCGACCTTAGCATCTTCGCCCTTCTTCAAAGCGTCCATGAGCTTTCCGAAGTTGATGTACTTGTAACCGATGATCTCATCGTTCTCATCAAGTGCGAGATGTGTGATGTATCCGTCTGTAAGCTCAAGGTAACGAGGTCCCTTGTCAAGAGTACCGTATGTGGTACCGATCATGGAACGTGTTCCCTTTCCAAGGTCTTCGAGACCTGCACCGATCTGAAGGCCGTCCTCTGAGAATGCACTCTGAGTTCTTCCGTAAACGATCTGAAGGAAAAGCTCTCTCATTGCTGTGTTGATAGCGTCACAAACAAGGTCGGTGTTGAGAGCCTCAAGGAGTGTGAGGCCGGGAAGGATCTCTGCTGCCATAGCTGCAGAATGTGTCATTCCTGAGCATCCGATAGTCTCTACGAGAGCCTCCTGGATGATGCCGTCCTTTACGTTAAGTGAAAGCTTGCAGGTTCCCTGCTGAGGTGCGCACCAGCCGATACCGTGTGTATAGCCGGAGATATCCTCGATCTTCTTTGCCTTTACCCACTTTGCTTCTTCGGGGATGGGCGCTGCGCCGTGATGTACCCCCTGGGTAATAGGGCACATGTTCTTTACTTCTGTTGAGTAGATC
>CADAQV010000102.1 GCA_902790095.1 uncultured Lachnospiraceae bacterium
CGATATTCTTCTGAATAAGCTCTGTATAGTTGCCCTTACCGTCATTGTTGAACTGGGAGAATACATTGTTCCAGATCTCCATGTATCTGTCGCAGTCGCAGCCAACCGTGCATCCGGGCTTTCCGCAGCCGTACTTTTCGCCTCTGTCGTAATAAACTTCCGTACAAGGGCCGCAGGGACCTGTGCCGTGCTCCCAGAAATTATCTGCCTTGCCGAACCTGAATATACGGTCAGCGCTTATTCCTATCATCTTGTTCCAAAGCTCGAAAGCTTCGTCATCATTTTCATATACAGACGGATAAAGTCTGTTTGGATCAAGGCCCACTACCTCTGTAAGGAATTCCCATGTCCATGTGATGGCTTCTTTCTTGAAATAATCACCGAAAGAAAAGTTACCGAGCATTTCGAAAAATGTGCCGTGTCTTGCAGTTTTTCCAACATTATCGATATCGCCTGTACGGATGCATTTCTGGCATGTGGTCACTCTGCGCCTGGGCGGGATCTCCTGCCCAGTAAAATACGGCTTTAAAGGTGCCATACCGGAATTGATGAGAAGCAGGCTCTTGTCATTGTGAGGGACAAGAGAGAAGCTGTTCATCTTAAGATGGCCCTTGCTCTCAAAAAAGTCCAAAAACATTTTTCTAAGTTCGTTTACACCGCGCTTTTCCATTTTAAAAACCTCTTTATTTTATTAACATAAAACAGCCGTAAAAAAACGGCCGTTATTTTTCATCTTTTTTGTCTTTATGCTTTCTGAGTGCTATGCCTGCGAAGATTCCGCCCAAGGCAACGCAAACCAAAAAAACAAATTTTATACCCTCTACGAGTACTTCTGACCAAAATGCCGCCATGCGATCACCTCCTAACGCAAACAACATGCAAGTATAACATAAAGACAGAATGATTTCAAGATAAATGTTACACTATCATACCTTCATCCACCGAAAGATCGCCTGAAAGGGCGGCCGCAACAGCCAGGGCATCACATCTTTCATTTTCAGGATGCCCGGCATGCCCCTTTACCCACTGCCATGAAACTGTGTGAGGCTGCATGGCCTTTAAAAGACGTTTCCAAAGATCCGTATTTTTTACGGGGCCGCTTGCCCCTCTCCAGTTTTTTTTCTGCCACCCCTCTATCCAGTTCTGATTAAAAGGATCGGTCACATATTTAGAATCCGTGACCATATGGCATATGCATGGGTATCTGAGCTCTTCGAGTCCCCTTATAGCGCCCAAAAGCTCCATGCGGTTATTGGTTGTGTTTAAGTAGCCGCACGACATTTCCTTTTCATGCCTGGCGCCGTTTTCATCCACATATACGATTATGGTGCCATAACCGCCCGGACCGGGATTTCCCCTTGAGGACCCGTCCGAATAGATAGTTACTTCTTTCATAGCTTCCATTCTCCCGTTTCGGCAAAATACGCAGCGCTTTTTTCGGCTGCTTCAATCGTCTTTTCGTCATATCCCATGATACCAAGAAGCCTTATGGCATTTCGCGTGGTCGCACGCCCTTTGTGAAGGATATAGCTGAAATAGACATCATCTTCCTTTACTTCTTCGCTGAAATGATAATTGGCATAGGTGCCTTCAAGCATATATGTGAGCTCTATGTCATGTGTCGCCGTAAAAACGAACACTCCCATTTCATCAAGCTTTTTTAGTACCTGTGAAGATGCGGCGATCCTTTCTACCGTGTTTGTACCTCTAAGGACCTCATCGACCATGCAAAGAACGGGGCAGCTTTCTTCTCTTGCCGCCTCATCAAGAATACGTTTTAACGCTTTTATCTCGACGATATAATAACTGTCACCGCTTTCAAGGTCATCTTTTAAGGACATGCTGGTCATAAGTCTCACTATGGGAATCTCTAACTCATGTGCCATACAGGTATGCACAGTCTGTGCAAGTATGCTGTTTATTGCGACAGTTTTTAAAAACGTTGACTTTCCTGAAGCATTTGAACCCGTAAGCAGAATGCTCTTTTCTTCATCTATGCAGTTTGAGACCGGTTCAGCGATCGACGGATGATATATATCCACAGCCTTTATCCGCCTGTTCTTATCGGTGAACTCCGGAGTGCAGTAAAACGGAAGTGTCCGTCTGAAGTTGCCTATGGCAATGTCGGTCTCAAGCTCCCCAATTATTTTGATGATCTTTCCAATTGAATCGGTATTCTTCTTCACAAGATCGAGGGAACTGTAAAACATCAAAAGATCGATATGAAGTATCATATTGACATATTCGAGCACCGTGTCGGAAATGCTTCCGCTTACGGCTCTCGGATCGGTTATAAAACGGGCTCGTCTTATTATCGGTCTCAGATCGGCAGATGCCTTTTTAAGGTCAGAAAGATAGCTTTCAAGAGCCTTTATGTCAAGTTCCGAAACATTACGTGCGCACTTTACAAGTCTTGCTATGTATGCCGTACAGACAAAATAACTGTCTATCGATGCTTTCTCATTAAAATACAACAGAACATTTGTGATGAGCATAGCAATGAATGCCAGCATGCCGAATGAAACATGGACAAACATTAAAGCTATTGAAGCGACAAACAAAATGATGGGCAGATATCTTACCGGCCCAAGCTTTACCTCAAGCTTCATAAAGCCCGAAAGATAATCAAATATGGATATCCTTCTGGTAAAGCCAAGCCTGAAAAACTCTGTCTGAAGCTTTGCCCTGTCCTGATCAGCCTTGTCTAGGTAGCTTATTACCCTCTCTCTTTCCTCGAGCTTTTCTTTATCCGTATAAGGTGTCCTTAAGGCCGAGTACAGATATTCCTGACCTGCCGAAGAATTGGTGACATCAAGCATCATGAAAATTTTGTCCATGTCAAGATCGTTCCATGTAATGTCATCGATGGTAAAATGCCCTTTTCTGTGCTGCCCGAAATAATGAGGTATGCACATCATCTGTTCATGGTCATATTCTTTTTTATTTACGCTTCCGTATGATGAAAGCATCTTTTTTATGGCTTCTTCTTTTCTTCTTTTGCTGCCAAGCAGCATCAGGACAATAAATGCGGCCGAAATTGCGCCGATTATTATATATGAGGTCATACCTTCCATTTAGTCACATTCCTTATCTAAAGTATCACAGGAAGGATTATAACAAAATATAGCCAAAAAAACAATATGTACTAAAAAAAGGGGAAGGCCGCGGCTTAAAGCCGCGGCCCCATACAGTTTTTTCATTTATTACCACATAAATGAGTTTAAAAATTATTTCTTTCCGAATGCCTGATCGATAGCTTCCTGAACAAGCTGCTTGTTCTCTTCTACGTACTGAGCAGCTGTCTTCTCGCCATTCATGATCTCCCACATGTTGATAACGCCCTGTCCGTCGATCTGCATTGAGCCCCAAGGATCGAATGCTTCCTTAGCTGCTGCACCGAGAAGGAGATTGAAGTTTCTCTCAGGATCTTCTGCCTTAGGAGCATATGTTACGTTCTGAGCCCACTCGTTGTCATCACGATATGTGGTATCGAAATCATACCAGTTCATCCAGTCATACATTACATTGAATACAAGGTCTGAATCTGCGATGCCCTTAGGGATCATGTACCAGTTACCTGCTGTAGCCTTTGTATTGTAATCTCCGTCGCATGAAGGACCCATGGGGAACGGAACCATACCAACTTCGAAAGGAATCTTTGTATCGTCAGCGTCACCGTTACCGCTTGCGATCCAGTTAGCTGAGATCCAGAATGCCATTTCGCCTGACTTGTAATCGTTGTTATAATCCCAGTCATCGGCATTCCAAGGGCGAGCAACCTTTTCAACATTGTACATATCGTACATGAAAGAAATGGTCTCTACAGTCTTGGGATCGCTAAGGTGCTCTTTGTCTGTTGCAGCGATATCTGCATCGTTGGCCATAAGCATGTAGGTAAGGAATGTTGTCCACCATCCGCCGTATCCGTATACATTGGTAGCGCCGTCACCGTCAGTATCCTTTGTGAGCTTCTTCATGTAATCCATGAATACATCCCATGTCCACTCACCCTTCTCGTAAAGATCCTGAGGGTTCTCAAGGTTCTCTGCCTTGATCATATCCATGTTGAATCCGAGTACATAAACAGAATTTGAGTTTATAGCCTGCTCCGTAAACAGATAAGTCTTGTCGGAATCACCGATCTTAAGACCCTTTGCAACCGTAGCTTCCTTGATCCTGTCTTCTGCACCGTACTCATCAACTGACTGTGCATATCCCTTTAATACAGCGGGAACACCGAACTGAAGGTCGGTAAGGTAAACATCGCAGTCAGGCTTTCCGGCCATGATAGATGCGTTGATTGAAGCAATAACGCCGTCCCATGTCATGTTCTCTGCATAGAATTCGACATTGTACTTCTCTTCGATCTTTCTCATGTTGTCAAGCTGCATCTGAGCTGTCTCGTAATTTGAAACATCGGGCTGATCGTCAACATCCTGGTGAGCAGATGTATAATACATATCCCACCATGTAGCCATTGTGATGGTTCTCTTGCCGGCAGGCTTGGGAGCCCCTTTGGTCTCATCTGTGCCTGAGTCCTTGGTAGAATCATCAGTCTGCTTAGCATCTGTAGACTTTGTGTCCTTTGTATCATCATTGTTCTTGCTGCTTGAGCTTGAGCATCCTACTGCTGTAACAGCCATAGCTGAAGCAAGTGACATTGCAAATACTTTTTTTGCTTTCATTTTTTTCCTCCAAATGAAATTTATAACATAATACGGTTAGTTTAACAGCTTATATCAATACTTCTGATCAAGTGCGTATGTAACAGCGTTAAGAGTCCACTTCATGCCGGCTTCTGCCTGGAATCCGAAGTTTCCGTCCCATACGATATCCTCAGCTGTAACGCCTTCAGGAAGCTTGTCTGCATACTTGTCAGCAATATACTGAACGATCTCTTCATATGTAACCTGAGCCATTGTAAAGCTGTCGTTTACAGCAAAGAGATGTCCCTTCTTTGTTGCGGCGTCGTCTTCACGAACGATTCCGTCGCCTGCCGCCGTAGGAGCATCAAGGATTCTGTTCCAGCCAAGGCCGTAATCATTATACATAAGTACGAACCAGATGTACTGATTAAGGTCTGTAGACTCTTCAGAGGTGAAATAAAGTGTAAATACTGTACCGGGCTTCATTACTTCTGTCCAGTCAAAGCTTCCGACGCTCTTGGTCTCTGTCTCGTATACGGGATTGCCGTCTTCATCGGTGACAGGATTTCCGTCTGCATCTTTCTTTACGACATATGTCTTCTTGCCGTTTTCATCAAGGATCGGCTCGCCGTTCTCATCAACTGCTTCGATCTGCACCTCTTCATCATGGATATCGATGATCCAGTCGGGTTTCTGCTTCCATCCTCCAACATCTGCAGCTGCAAATCCGGGGATTATTACCTGATTTTCCACCTTAATAAGGTTTGACCAGTCAGCCTTGTTGAAGCCGTCGGGCTCATCAAATCCTGCTGAAGTGTTTACTTCTATGGGATTTGAGTCAGCATCATAGAATACGATGTTGTCAATGTAAAGAGTGGAATACTTTCCGGTCTTTCCGTAAGCAGTATCGGAGTTTTGTCCTGAGTTTGAATCCTTTCTTATCTGAAGGACATTCTTTTCAGCCTTGTCATATGCAGCGGAGAAGCTCATTTCAAATTCACTCGGATTCTTATTTTTTGAATAAGTTACCCAGTTCTGACCTGCAGCATCTGAGTATTTCTGGAATACAGCACCTGTAC
>CADAQV010000103.1 GCA_902790095.1 uncultured Lachnospiraceae bacterium
GCTCTGTAAGAAGATCCTGACGGTCTTTGTTTACGGCATAGTAATAATCCGATCCGCCGATCCTGAAGACAGGCACCACTCTCTGCTCTGATTCATAGGTATAGATGGATGCATATCCGTCTATTTTTCCACTCTCCACCATCCCCATTGAATCGCCTTCTGAACCCGTAAGGGGTACGATCTCAACGCTGACATCATATTTTTCTGCCCATTCCTTTAGGAAGCCTTCCTGGATACTTCCTTTGTTGACACCGATCTTTTTGCCGTTAACGGACTTTACATTGTCTGATGTTATCTCCCTGTTTTCCGTTCCGACATAGATATAATATGATTCGGTACCCATCGGAAGATCGGGATATAACATATATTCCTCGCGTTCTTCTTTGTAGGATACATCGCTCAAAAGATCTATCTCGCCGTCTTTCAGCATCTGGAACAGGGTCGCCCAGCTGCCTTCTACATATTCATAGGTCCAGCCTGTATATGCGGAGATCTTCTGCTGATATTCATACCCTATACCGCAGCGTCTGCCAAACTCATCATAATAGTTGAAGGATGAATCAAACCATCCGACTCTTACGGTCTTGTGATCTTTCTTATCTGCGGCCGAAGCAAAAGGACTTAATGCTCCCACAAACAAAGACAGCATCAGGAGGGCCGTTATTATTCTCTTTATTATCCTTTTGTTTTTCATATACCTATTCCTCCTCTGCCATTAGTTCCATGATAAGTCTTGCCATGGTCTCATAAAGCACTTCCGGTTCGACCGGTTTTGAAAGATGTGCATTCATTCCCGCAGCCAAAGACCTTTCCGCATCTTCATCAAATACATTTGCGGTCATTGCTATTATGGGTATCTTTTTTGCGTCCGGATGAACGGATGCGCGTATGTTTCGCGTAGCATCCAGCCCATCCATGACAGGCATGCGAACATCCATAAGTATTGCCGAATATGTTCCTTTTTCGCTCTCTTCAAACATCCTGACTGCCTCAGCGCCGTTTTTCGCGTGTTGTGTCTCTATAGCTTCAATTTCAAGAATATTTGCAAGGATCTCCGCGTTCTGATCGACATCCTCTGCGATAAGGATCTTTTTCCCTGCCAGCAAAGATGTTATCCTTTCGTCTTTCAAAGCCTCCTGCAATGCCGCCTCGTCTTCGCGTCTTTCGGATTCTTTGAGCGGTACGACTACTACAAATTCGGTTCCGACGCCTTTTTTGCTGTTTACCGATATAATGCCGCCCATCATTTCAACAAGATTCTTTGTGATGGCCATGCCGAGACCGCTTCCGCCGTATATGTTGGTGTTGCTTGCATCTTCCTGCGAGAATGTTTCAAATATCTTCGGAATATATTCGGGATCCATGCCTATACCGGTATCCTTTACAAAAAAACGCATGCGACATGTTCCGTCTTTTTCTTTAAGCTGCTCCGTTTCAAATGTGACAACTCCCGGCGAATCGGTAAATTTTACCGCATTGCCCAAAATATTGATGAGTACCTGCTTCAGCTTGAGTGCGTCTCCGTAAAAATAGTCGCTGACTTCGCCTTTGACTTTGCAGTCATACTGAAGCTTCTTGTCCTGACACTGTCCGTTTATGATCACGTTTATCTGTTCAAGGAACTGTCTGAAGGAAAATTCTTCATCCTTTATGACCATTCGACCGGACTCTATGCGGCTCATATCAAGAATATCGTTTATCAGGCCCAGAAGATGTTTTGCGCTGACGCCGATCTTTTCAAGATGATCTCTGGTCTTCGGTGTCAGATCGGGGTCTTTTAACGCAATGCTTTGAAGACCTATGATGGCATTCATAGGAGTCCTTATCTCATGGCTCATATTTGAGAGGAAGTTGGATTTGGCACGGCTGTTTTCCTCTGCCCTTGCCTTTTCGACCTCTATCTCATTTTCTCTTTTCTGCATGATACCGTAGATATTAAGGAGTATCAAAAGAGATGTGATGATCAGCCCGATCTGTATAAGACTGGCTATATACAGATCCCTGTCCACTCTGTCAAGCTCACCCTGCAGATAATCGTTATCCACAGGGCCTCCCGGATCATTTGCCTCATGATCCATGTAGTATTTCTGCACATTGGTGTGATAGCTGTCGAAAGCTCTGTCCATGGACTGGTCCAGCCAGATACTTGATGTAAAGATGATCAATCCCAAAAGTACGACCCAGGCAACGATCGATCTTCCCATTCTTCTTTCACGGTCTTTGCCAAGATATGCTCTGAAATACAGGAAACCGCATATGCTCCATATGGAGAGTATAAGATATGATTCCGTCGAAAGCGTTGTGATATCGATAAGGTTCGGAATAAGGAATTCAAGCGCAAAAAGCACCGAAACGATCATTCCGATCATTCCGAATATCATGTACACGGTGTTTTTTTCGCAACGCGCCGTTTTCCATGCCGAAGCCGAAGCAAGCGCATATGCTATTGTGGCTCCTACCGTGGTGACATCCACGATCCAGCTTATGGCCGTGCGGCCGAAGAAAGGAAATACGGCCGATATCGCAAGGATGAGCAGGATCGCATTTTGGGGAACGTATTTATCTTTTTTGACTCCTATCCATTTTGGGAAAAGGCCATCCTTTGACAAGGTGCCAAGAAGACGGCTCAAAGCTATATAATTACCGATGAGCCCTGTGAATATGGCCCCCAGGGCAGCCGCGCCCAGGATCACGCTTCCCGTATTTCCAAGAACTGAATACGCTGCATTGAATGTGGGCTGTGAAGCCGTGCCCGAATAATTGTCAAGATTACCGATATAATCTGTCCATACAGAAGCGCCTTCCGGCAGATATTTGACCGCAAGAAGGGACAAAAGAACGTAGCATACGGCCGCCGTTATGACTGCAACGCACAGCACTTTGAAAGAGTTTTTCAGTGAGAACCGGGCTTCTGCTGCCGAATGAGAAATGGACTCAAATCCCACATAAGCCCACGGAGCAAGCGCAAATATAGTGAAAATACCGCCCGCAGGGGACTTGTCATTTGAAAAAGCCGGCGAATAAGAAGCCGCGCCCGGATCGGCAGATGCAAAGGCAAAGCATATGACCACGCCGGCAAACAAAACCACGGCCAAAACTATCTGCGTCCATCCGGCCGTTTTTCTGAAAAAGCATACCGCGGCCGCAAGGCATAAAGCCCCGAGTGCAAGTATCAGTTCACCAAGATATATCTTGTATCCCGCGATCTCATACAGATATCCGAACCTGAATGTATCTCCGAGAAGTGTCCTTGCTATAAGCGGGAGAGCCGTTGCGTTTGCCCATATGATGGCTATGTATGTCAGGATGAGAAACCAGGCACTAAGGAAACCGTGGTCGTAACCGAAAGCCTTTTTTGTGTATGTGTATGTACCGCCGCCGTCGGGGTAGCGATTCATGAGATAATGATAATTTACGGCAAGAAGCAGCATTATAAGACCGCCGAGGCCAAGACCTGCTGCAGTGCCGATGGGACCTGCGATAGGCAAAAAAGTGGTGCCCGGCATCACAAAAGAGCCCCAGCCAACGCTGCAGCCAAATGCAAGTGCCCAGGCACCAACTATACCCAGATATCTTTTTTTATCTGAGGATATGTCCGCTTTCCCTGCCAATGTCCCCATACCGTACCCCGATCATAAACTATTTCTGTTCTCCTGCGCTCTCATACTCTGCTATGCTCTCTGTAATATGACTGTACACGTTCTTTGCCGAGTCCATGAGTTGTTTTACTTCTTCGTCGGATATTTTCCGCGGATTTCCGGGCCTGAACTCCTCTGTGACCGTCTGTGCGATCCCGCCGAGATTTTTAAGCCCGAGATTTGCGCATATACCCTTTAAGGCATGAGATGTTTCAAAAAGCCGAACAGGATCCATGCTCTCGCCCGCAGCGAAAAAACTGCCCGCAACATCGTTTTTTGCAAACTTTCGTATATGCTTGTCCACCAGTTTTTCGATGCGGAGAACACCGATCGCCTGATCGTAGTCCCCACCCATGTTTAAGTATAATTCTTTAAGCGTCATTTAATGCCCCCGCTGTTAATTTTATCTGTTGCCTGCCTTTATGTTTATATCCGAGCGCCCGGCCATCACCGTGCATGAAAGGAGTATAAATGACAATAGAATATCGGCAACTTATCATATATTTTATCATTTATAATTAAACTTGTAAAGTCATTATCCGTTATCTTCGGAGTAAATCTTATTATATTTTTATAAAACAGGGGCTGTAAAAAAACAGCCCCAAATATATAAGTCAGCGATCCCCGTAGGCCTCAAAAAGGCCGATAACTCTCTCTATCTCTTCGGGAATGCAAAGGTGCCTTGAGCACTCGTTCATGCACACCCTGTCGTTGCAGGCTCTGCAGTGTTTATAGGTCTTTTCAAGGTCCATCCCCAGCTTTCCTATCGCCCAGTATTCCTTTCCCAGATGAAAATAATTATACTGTCTGAATGTAGTATGGATCTCGTGCCCGTATGGACATATGCACTTTTCACATCTGTCGCATCCTATGGGGTCAAAGCCCTTTTTCAGCCTGCCTACGACATCCTCAAACGAAAAGTGAACGGGCGGATATTCCGCGCCGAAAGCGTCGTCCGCCTGCGAAAAGGTGCCGATACCGAGAAGTGCGCACGAAAAGGGATATTCAAGTATGCCGCCTATAAGTTCGGGTACGGTAAACGGCCCGATAAGAAGGCCTGCGGCATATACTTTGTTTAAGATAAAGCCTTTGCCGCAAAAAGCCTCCTCTGTTCTTATCCTGTCAAGCATGCCGCGCTCTAATATATTTCCGCTTCCCTGAAGAATGTCCACTCTGCGGTCTTTAGCCCCCCTGTACAAGACGCTGTAATAGTGCGAGGCGATGCCGGTAAAGCCTATCTTTTCCTCTCTTTTGAGGTCATATAAGGCATCGAGGGCGCCGCCCTTTCCAAACACTTCGTCGGCGCATTCGTCATCGACCTGATGTACAAAGTAAATGTCGGGCTTTGTACCTAAGTTTTCTGTGGATCTTAACACCTCTCTGTATATCTCGCCTCCGCCGTAAAATCTGGCTTTGTCGGAGATAATGATCTTATTTCTGTCTATGGTCTTTGCAAATTCACCCAGCTTGAACTCTGCGTCGCCGTATTCTTCGGGAATGGCGGTGTCATAAAAATTGCATCCCATATCATAGGCTTTTTTCATTATGGCGACTGCCGTTTCGTTGTCGGGGCTGAAAAACTTTGGCAGCACGGGAACATTCCCGCTTAGTATCGGTATGGTGCCAAAGCCGATCTCCGAGACCTTAAGGCCGGTCATGCCCAGTTCGCGGTATCTCATATTCTTTAAAATTTTTCCTTTACATTAATATCGCGCGATCTTCAGATCTTTGCAGCAGGCAAATGCATTTTCGGCCACCTTTGTATTCTTTGAGATCCGTACCTCCTCAAGACCCTCGCAAAATGCGAATGCCTCACTTTCAATGATCTTTACAGACTCCGGAACAAACAGCTTTTTTAACCCTTTGCACCTGAAAAATGCTCTTTCGGGTATTGCTTCAAGGCCATAAGAGATGTGGATATCAAGAAGACTGCAGCAATGTTCAAAGCACCTTTTTCCAAGAACTGTCAGGCTGTCGGAAACATCTATCGATTCAAGCGACTGACACCCG
>CADAQV010000104.1:0-19259 GCA_902790095.1 uncultured Lachnospiraceae bacterium
CGTCCCCCAGTCTCACTCTGACCCCGTCCCACCGTCTCATTATTTTTTTTATAATTTTTTTAAAAATAATGCTTGACAAATAATATTATACGGCGTATAGTATTATACGTCGACATGGTATTATACCACATATAAATACAAAATATCTTAAAGAAAGGAAAAGAAAAGGATGACATATCAGCTTACGGCTCCGCTGCTTGATGCGTGCGTGCTGGGAGTTGTCGAAAAGGAAGATGTCTACGGTTACACGCTGACACAGCGGGTCATGGATTTTGTGGACATATCGGAATCGACGCTTTATCCGGTCCTTAGAAGGCTCCAAAAGTCGGGGCTTTTGGAAACATACGACGAACCCTACCAGGGCAGGAACAGACGCTATTACCGCATCACTTCCGAAGGAAGAAATCAGCTGTATTTCTTCAGGGATGAATGGAATGATTACAAGAAAAGAATTGATTCACTTTTAGGAGGTTGGTTAAATGGATAAGCAGACATTTATGCAGGAACTTGAGCACAGGCTTCGCCACCTGCCGGAGGAGGACAAAAACGATGCCCTCGAATATTACAGCGAATATATAGATGACCTGCACTTAGAGCCTTACAGCGATGTATGTGTTCATCTTGGAACGCCCAAGGAGGTAGCGCTTCAGATAATTGCGCAGACAACGGAAAGGAAGATAGAAGAGCAGCAGGAAAGCAGGACCACAAAGGGTTTTGGCGGCGTCTTAAAGCTTGCAATGCTCGGCATATTCGCGGCGCCTCTTGCGCTTCCCTTTGCAATAGTGATTTTTATTCTATTCCTTACACTTATAATCACACTCGGTTCGCTTTTGTTCGCGTTCGGCGTTTCGGGCATTGCGGTAATAGCAAGCGGTATCGGACTTATAGTTATGTCCTTCATGACATTTGATTTCGCTCAAAAGTGCGTTATACTCGGAAGCGGCTTTGTATGTGCGGGCGTCGGTATTTTCCTCCTCATCCTCACCAGACTTTTGTGCAGAGTTCTGGTTGCGGTAGTGAGAGGCATCATCGGCAGGTTTGCCGCAAGACACAGCAGGAAGGAAATGTAAGGAGGATAAAAAAATGAGAGGAACTAAGATCTGGGCAATTATAGCTGCGATTCTTCTTGCGGGCGGTATAGCTCTTGCAGCCGTAGGTACCGCAAGGGGCGGCTCGTTGAATATGGAATTTGACTGGGAGAATTTTAAAGTGATAACCGATTCAAAGAATTATGTAACAGAGACAAAAACTGTAGATAAGTTTGACACGCTGGTTTTAAACACCAGGACGATAGATGTGAATATCTCATACGGCGACGAGTGGTCGGTATCATACTGCGTACCCGAAAACAGAAAGCCTGAAATTACAAGCTCAAACGGCAAGCTTACGATCGACTCAAACGAAAAGACGAGCTTTTCGTTCTTTAGTTTTAATACCACTAAGCAAAAGAGATATATAAATATCACCATCCCCGAAAAAGAAGCAAAAAAGAACTTTGATATCAAGACTTCAACGGGTGATATAGAGATCAAAGGTATAGCATTTGAGGGCACTATCGCCGCATCAACGGGAGATATAAAGATCGTCGAATGTACAATGGGAGATCTTGAGATAGCTCTTTCGACAGGAGACACAAGGATGGAAAACTGCACCGCCGGCGCCCTTAAGATATCCGCTTCGACAGGCGATGTCACGCTTGACAAGGTAAACTGCGACTCGCTTGAAACAGGAACTTCAACAGGCGATGTAAAGGTAAATGATTCGGCTGCGGGTAACATCAAGGCTACCGCATCAACAGGTGATGTTACGCTTAACATAAACGGAGACAGATCTAAATACAGCATGGAATGCAAGACAAGCACCGGCTCTGTCCGTGTGGACGATGAAAAGATGGGCAAGTCCTATACTAAGGATGATTCGGGCGACTGCAGCATCTATGCAAAGACATCTACGGGAGATGTAAAGATAAACTTTGAAAAGTAACCAAACTATTGGCAGTATAATAAAAGTCTGCATGGTCGGGGCCGTTTCGGCCCCGGCTTTTTTATGCTATTTTTATTTGATTTGACAAAATAGCGATGTATAATATTACCATAGACCCTGGCAGGAAAAGACAGGTACGCCGCGCAAAATGACGGCACCGTCACCTGCAAAAAAAGGAGAAAACTTAAATGCTTATTGAACTATCCATCGTAAATGCGGTCAATCTCTTCATGATAGCGGCAGGATTCGGAATATGCCTTCTTAGTATAATCCAGATATCCAAAGCTCCCATAGAAAAACAGGTGAAAGGTTATTTCATCGTCTTTCTGTGGATCGTCATAATTTATATCATGATGAATCTGACGAGAATCATGCTTGAGGGGCATATGGAGGCCGGAATCGAGATAGCCATACGCACGGCCACATTTATAGATTTCCTGATGTCGGGTGTACTTGTTTTTCTGCTCTCGGTAATGATCATCTATACGGCACTGCCGGGGAAAGGTTCACGGTCGATCATGATCGCGCTGCTTTCGATACTTGCGGTCCATACGGTCATGCTTGTTATCTCATCCTACACCGATCTTTATTATTATATCGATGCTAATAATCATTATCACAGATCGAAGCTTTATATATTGTCAAACATCTGTCCGCTCGTTATGATGCTGCAGGATGCATATTTTCTGGTAAAGTTTAGGGATAAGTTTGAAAAGAGGGTACGCATCGCATTCTGGATATATCTGCTCGCACCGCTTGCCGCAATACTCCTTCAGACAGCCCTGCCCGATGTAAAGTTCATCATATTTGCGACAGTCAGTGCAGCCGTAAATATGTTCGCGGTCATAACGAACGATCTTACGGATAAATTCGAAAAGCAGCAGCTTGAGGCATCCCGCCTTGACACAGAGCTTTCCATGGCAACCAGGATCCAGGCGGACATGCTTCCAAGCATCTTCCCCGCATTCCCCGAAAGGGATGAATTTGACATCTATGCCACAATGAGCCCCGCAAAGGAAGTCGGCGGCGATTTCTACGATTTCTTCCTGATAGATGAAGACCACCTTGGCATTGTAATGGCGGATGTTTCGGGAAAAGGAGTTCCCGCCGCGCTATTCATGATGGCATCAAAGATACTCGTGCAGAATTATGCCACGGTAAAAAAAGACCCCAAGGCTGCGCTTGAGGCTGCTAATAATCAAATATGCCAGAGCAATCACGAAGAGATGTTCGTAACAGTCTGGCTGGGAATACTGGATATTAAGACCGGCGTTTTGACCGCATCGAATGCCGGACATGAATTTCCTGTTTTAAAAATGCCCGGCGGCGGTTTCAAGCTTTACAAGGATAAGCACGGCTTTGTTGTCGGCGGTATGGAAGGCGTGAAATACAGCTCATACCAAGTGCGGCTTGAAAAAGGCTCCATGCTGTTTTTGTATACCGACGGTGTTGCCGAGGCAACAAATGCCTCTGACGAACTTTTCGGCACCGAAAGGCTTATAAATGCCCTTAATGCAGATACACTCGAAGATCCTCAAAAGGTGCTTGAATGCGTGCGAAAAGCCGTGGACGGCTTTGTGGGCGAAGCGCCGCAGTTCGATGATCTTACAATGCTGTGTATTAAATATAATGGGTGATTTCTACACTGTACACCATCCCCGGCCTTGTATAAAACGTATAGCATTCTCCGCTTTGCGTAACCGGCACCATCGTCCCCTCACATGAAATAACGACGGGCGTCGCAGACCTCACAGTGCAGGTGGTTCCGGCAAGGGATAATATTTCACCGCCTGTTATCTGCCCGTCATCCCAGGAAAGCGAAACTTCAAAGCCGCCCCTTGCCATAAGGCCTGAAGCGTGCCCGCTTTTCCACTCGGGGGGAAGGGCGGGGAGAAGATATATCTCGTCATTTTGGCTTTGGAGGATGCATTCCGCAATGCCCGCGGTGCCGCCGAAATTTCCGTCTATCTGGAAAGGCGGGTGCGAATCGAGCATGTTGGGATTGGTGGAGCGGGAAAGGAGCAGCCTTATGTTTTCGCCTGCCTTTTCTCCGTCAAGAAGCCTTGCCCAAAAGTTTATCATCCAGGCTCTGCTCCATCCGGTGTGGCCTCCGCCGTTTGCAAGTCTTCTCTCAAGAGTCGCCCTTGCGGCCGCCGCAAGCTCCGGCGTTCTTACAGGAGATATCTGATTTCCCGGGTACAACGAAAAGAGCTGCGAGACATGTCTGTGTCCCGGCTCGACTTCATCGTAATCAACCGCCCATTCACATATCTGCCCGTATTTTCCAACCTTTAAAGGCGGGAGTTTTTTTCTCATCTCTTTAAGAGCTTCCGCAAATTCCCCGTCTGTTCCCAGTATCTTACTTGCATCAATGACATGTTTTCAAGCCTGTATGTGTTTTCGGGCGAGACAGAAGGGCCGGTAACAAGATATCCGTCCCGGTTTTCAAACAAATAGTCTGTAAAGAACAGGGCGGCCTCGCGCAGGGTATCATATTTTTCGGCAAGAAAATCCTTGTCAAGAGTAAAGCGGTAATGCTCGAAAATGTGCAGGCACAGCCATGCCGCGCCCATGGGCCAGATGGTCGCGGGCACCCAAAGATCCTGAGGGGCACAGTCTCCCCAAAGGTCGGTGTTGTGGTGCGCCACAAAGCCGCGGCAGTCATACATGGCGGATGCGGCAGCCCTTCCGGGTGCGCGCATCTTTTCTATAAGGTCGAAAAGAGGCAGATGGCATTCCGAAAGATTGCAGACCTCTGCGGGCCAGTAATTCATTTCGGTGTTGATGTTGATGGTGAACCTTCCGCCCCAGGCCGGCCACATGTCCTTGTTCCATATTCCCTGCAGATTTAAAGGAAGCGTGCCGATGCGGCTTCCCGATATCATCAGGTATTTTCCGTAATTAAAATACAGCTCCGCGAGCGCGGCAAAGGGCGCGGACGGGTCGCCTGACAGTGCCTTTAATGCTTCGTCCGTCGGAATATCGGGGGCAGGAGAACCAAGGTAGAGCTCGCTTCTGTAATAGAGAGCCTGATAGTCTGAAATATGCACTTCCAAAAGCTCGTCG
Organism: uncultured Lachnospiraceae bacterium; assembly: GCA_902790095.1. GTDB lineage: Bacteria > Bacillota > Clostridia > Lachnospirales > Lachnospiraceae > UBA4292. Next base: position 5,050 of record CADAQV010000104.1, read on the forward strand.
TAGCTTTTTTGAGATGCCGCATCCAGGTCTTTTACGGCCTGCATCATATAATTGTCCGTATAGTAGCTTGATCTTGCCGAAAAGAGCAAAGTGACCTCATCACATTTGTCGGCAGCAATATACATTCCAAGGGGTGAAATGCTGCCGCCCCTGCCTATAACGCGAAGCGCGGCGGCAAACAAAAGAGCGTCCTTTCCGCCGCTTCCGCCGTTCATAAATATGGTCGAAGAGTCCATCGGGCCGTTGTCATCGTAATAATCGTCACGCCCGTCAAGGCAGACTTTAAAGCTTATGCTGCCCGGGGTGTCTGCCGTAAAACGGCATACCATGACATTGTCGGGATTTGAGACAAACAGCTCGCGGCGGTATTTTACGCCGCCTTTAGTATAAGAAACAGTCGAAACGGCATCCGAAAGAGAAAGCTCTCTTTTATAATCTGAAGGAACCGGTTCTTTGCCGCCTTCAAACGAAAGCTTTATATCGCAAAGAGGCATATAATGCCGGCAGTTCGGCGTCACACCACTCATGGCGGACATTGCCAGTTCTTCGGCTTCGCTTATGTGACCTTCGCTTAAAAGCTCTCTTACTTTAGGAAGAGCGGAAAGGCTGCTTTTGCTGTTGCGGTTTCGCATCCCGCCTGACCATACGGAATCCTCGTTCATGCCGATGATGTCTTCACCCATTCGGCCGTAAACCATCGCGCCTATGCGCCCGTTTCCCATTGGAAGCGCTTCGTCAAAGTTTTCTGCAGGTTTTTTGTACCATAATAATTCGTTGCTCATGTTGAAGATTCCCATCCTTTCAGGTTGTCATCAGCTATATTGACATAAAAACGGACTGTTTTAAATATCCAAAAGTGCAATATGATTTTGCCATATTATAACCATTTTTGCAACATGTTTATTTAAAGATAAGGGATAAATAAAATATAATGAGTACAAGATACTTATAAAAATAAATATGCACAAAATAGGCACATAAGATATAATAATATATGTATTTTTGAAGTGACATATCATCTATAATATAGGATAACTAACTATGTGCCCTGTATAAAAAACAGGGGCATAAAAACAGGAGGAGGTATTATGAATCAGGAAAAGACTTCTCGTGGAATTATTTCCGGCATTCTGTATGTGGCAGCCAGGGTGATAGCTCTGCTTGCAGTGTGCTCGATGTTTTTCACGGCATTCAATCCTGCATATGTCTTCACGAAGGTCGGAGGTTCAAACCTTGTCAATTCGACTTCGCTGTTCACGGCAGCGGTCTCGGGTGACAGTATTGTTACCTCGGTAATTCGTGCGGCCATTGACAAGGGTGTTATCGATGGGGGCCCGTTCGCCATCCTGCGTGCCGGCAGTATCGTGCTGGTCATCGGTATCGTGGCAGCCGGAGCGGCAGCCTGCGTTTCTGTCGGTAATACAAGAATGAAACATCTTGGAAACAAGATATTCATGGGCGCAGGTCTTTTGATAGTTTTGGGCGCCATACTTACCATCACGTTCTACAACAAGGCAGACAGCATGGTGCACGAGCAGGCACATGAGGGCGCCGCTTATTCTGTCAAGATGGAACATGAAACGGATAAGATGACTTATACCGTTGACGGTAAGACACTTACACTTGATAAGATCGATGATAATGACACATATGCCATCACTATCGTAAACGAGACCGGTAAGAACATGGTCGGCTGGGCTCTTGAGATCACGGTCGGCGAAGGATATGATGTCGGCAAGGTGCTGAATTTCGATCAGTGGGCAAGCCTTGTTAAAGGAAAGCCTTACGGCTACCACTACAATTACAGCGTTCAGGGTGACAAGCTCGTTATCACTCCGGACAACTATAAGCTCACCGAAGAAGGCCTCGTTCAGGAGGGCGAATCGGTAAATGCCGAAGCGGCAAACATGCCTGCAGGCCAGATGAAGTTCACTCTCGTTGCTGAAGGCCTGAATCTTGACATGGAAGTCATCGTTACAGACGGTGTACAGGATGTTCAGAATGAGTACCAGTTCCCCTGGCCGGTATATATGTACCTTGTCATCGGTATAATCATGATCATCGTCGGCCTTCTGTGCGACATCTTTATCGGAAGAGCTCCCGCAGGTCAGTCATATGACATGGAGACCAAGTATCAGCTCTTCATAATGTTTGTTCCGTTCCTTATTCTCATATTTGCATTCTCATATCTGCCTCTTTACGGATGGAGATATGCATTCTTTGAAGAAAATACGACATTTAAGGCTTCGGAATTTGTCGGGTTCAAGTGGTTCTCGACTCTGTTTGCAACGGCTGAATTCAGAGCCCGTTTCTTCAGAGTTATGACCAACACCCTTGCGATGTCAGGTCTCGGCCTTCTTACCAGCTGGCTCCCGATGGCATTTGCGATCTTCTTGAATGAAATTAAAAACACGAAGTTCCGCCGTTTCGTTCAGACATTCTCAACGATCCCGAACTTCATTTCGTGGGTACTTGTTTACGCTATCGCATTCTCGATCTTTGCTACAGACGGTTTCATCAACAATCTGTTTGGCACCCAGATCGAGTTCCTGAATGATAATTCGCACATGTGGCTGAAGATGCTCCTTTGGGGTACATGGAAGGGCATCGGCTGGAGCGCTATTATCTACATATCCGGTATCGCAGGTATCGACCAGCAGCTCTACGAAGCAGCATCCATCGACGGCGCAGACCGTTTCCAGAGAATGTGGCACATCACCCTGCCGGGCCTTATGCCGACATACGTCGTTATGCTCGTTATGTCGATAGCGGGTATCCTCAGCAACGGTATGGAACAGTACCTCATGTTCACGAATGCATTTACGGAAAAGCCTTTGGAAGTGCTCGACCTGTATACATATAACCTTGGTATAGGTTCTGGTCAGATAGCCCTTTCAACAGTTGTAGGTATGGGCAAATCGATAATCAGTATCGTCCTGTTCTTCATTGCCAATACCGCCGCTAAGAAGATCCGCGGAAGCGGTATCGTTTAAGGAGGGGGTGAATAAAAATGGCAAAAATGACAGAGCTTGAAAAGCAGAATGCAAGACTGGAAAAAGAATATTACAAGACCCATAAGCGTATATACAAGCTTTCGGCAGGTGATATCACATTCAATATAATCAACTACCTTTTCTTTGCATTATTTACCTTTACATGTATCTTCCCGTTCTATTATCTGTTCATACAGACTATTTCGGGCCGTGACCTTGTGGCGAAGGGTGCTATAACCTTTATCCCGAGGGCCATACAGTTTAAAAACTATACCGACATACTTGACAACCAGCCGATACTTACTGCCTTCGGTGTGTCGATAGCTCGTACTCTCATCGGTACGACACTTTCAGTGCTCGCTTCCGGACTTATCGGTTACCTTGTAACACAGGAAAGAATGTGGCACAGAAAATTCTGGTACAGGTTTATGATCATCACCATGTATTTCAATGCAGGTATGATCCCCTGGGTAATGAACATGAGACTTCTCGGTCTCACCGGCAACTTCCTGGCTTATATAATTCCGGGTATAGTGGCGCCGTATAACATAATTCTGGTCAAGACCTATATAGAATCAATACCTGATGAACTTGAGGAAAGTGCCTTCATTGACGGTGCCGGCTACATGACGGTATTCAGGAAGATCGTATGGCCGCTTTGTAAACCGATCCTGGCAACTATCGCCATATTCGGTGCGGTAGGTCACTGGAACTCATTTACGGATTCACTTATGTTGATGACCGATAAACCAAGTCTGTATACATTGCAGCATTTGCTTTACAATTACCTGAATCAGGCGGCTGCGCTTAAGTCGCAGATGAATGCCCATACGGGAGTTGAAGCAGAGCAGCTTACGGCTTCGGTCGTTCAATATACGGTATCAATGGTTACAATCATACCTATCTTAGTAGTTTATCCGTTCATGCAGAGATACTTCGAAAAGGGTATCATGCTTGGTGCGGTAAAGGGATAAGCTTTAAGCGTATTAACACAAGGAGGAGAATAAAATGCGCAAAACAGCAAAGAAACTGGTTGCACTCGGACTTGCGGCAACCATGTCAGTCGGTAGTCTTGCAGCATGTTCATCAAGCTCAAGCAGCAATGATGACACAAAGACTACCGCAGCAGCTAAAGAAAGTGAAAAGTCGTCAGAATCAAATGATTCCGGTAAGGAATCTCAGGACGAGTCTAAGAATGATGAACCTTCAAAGACTCCCGAACAGACAACAGAGGCAGAGACAAAGCCCGATCATGTTGATAACTTTGTTCCGCCGATTTACGAGCCTACCTATGTTTCAGACAAGCCTGTGACCATCGAAATGTTCAGCCAGGTCGCAAACTATTCGGGTGAGCAGACAGGATGGAGTGCTGCTGTGCTTAAGGAAAAGTTCAATGTTATTGTAAACATTATCAATGACCCTGAAGGCAGCCAGCTTACATCACGTATGCAGACAGGTAATCTTGGCGATATCATCGTATTCGGTAATCGCGGTGACCAGTATGAAACAGCAGCTGCAAACGGATATCTTCTTAACTGGAACAAGGATGACCTTCTAACCAACTACGGACCTTACATGAAGGAACACTTTGCAGATGCTCTTGCATACAATGCAAGCGTAAATGACGGTGTATGCTATGGTTTCTCAGGTTCCGTTGCAGTAGAAGGAAGCTCCAACGATCAGGGTACCATCTATACATGGGATACAAGATGGGATCTTTATGATCAGCTTGGACAGCCCGAAGTAAAAAATCTTGACGATTTCCTTGAGCTCATGAAGAAAATGAAAGAGATCTGCCCTACTGATGATAACGGCAAGGAAACATATGCTCTTTCAATGTGGCCCGACTGGGACGGCAACATGGGGATATGATGAGTGGGGCTTCGGTCTTTACGATGTAAATACAGGAAACTACCATGGCGCTCTTGAAGAAAAGGGACCTTACTGGGAGTCACTCAAGTTCATCAACAAGCTTTACCAGAACGGTCTTGTAGACCCCAACTCAATGTCACAGAAGTATCAGCAGATGTCTGAAAAGCTTTCTGCAGGCGGTGTATTCTTCTCGATCTTCAACTATGCAGGATCAGGCGGATTCAACTCACCCGAAAAGTCTGCAGAGAATAAGATGATGCTTCCTCTTATTCCCAAGGATGCAACACCTATTGTATACGACAGCTCAACACAGGGAACTACCTATGAGTGGTGTATCGGTGCTCAGACACAGTATCCTGAGCTTTGCATGTCTATCCTTAACTGGCTTTCAACACCCGAAGGTTTCCTTACCTACACATATGGACCTAAAGCAAGTTCGCCTGATGCAAATGACGGATGCTGGTGCTACGGCGAAGACGGAAATCTTTACCTGACACCTTTCGGTGAAAAGGCACGTGCTGACAGAACCGGAACAAACATGGCAGAGATCGGATATTCAGGTAACTACAACGACGGTTCACTTCAGGTCAACTGCAACACATGGTCAGTTTCATCAAACAACCCTGATTCTCCTACAGGAGAGCCTTTCTTCGCAGATTACTGGAACAGCCAGCAGGGTCCCGCTGCCTGCGACGTCGAGCAGAAGTGGAGAGAATACTCAGGCGAAACAGTAGGAACAGCATATCTTCTTCACTGGGATAAGGCAGTTCACTCACCTGCTACAGGTATCACCCACAAGGATCCTTCAAAGAAGAGCGATCTTAACACTCCCTGGAAGGCAGTTGCAGGCGAGATCGTAAACGGAACATGGAAGTGCGTCTATGCAAAGGATGATGCTGAATTTGACAAGCTTTTTGAAGAAATGACAAAGTCAGCAAAGGCTTACGGCTATGATGACTGTATCGAATATTCAAGAGAACAGGCTGATCAGCGCTTCCTTGCTGAATCCATCCTTAAGTCTATGGAGTAATTCGAACTTAAGTAAGATTTATCAAGTATACAAAGAGATCACCGCAGGAATTGCCTGTGGTGATCTTTTTTGTCAAATTTTATTTGTTTTATGTTTTATAATATGATATGATACATTGGTATGAGATATGAATAATAGGAGATATGATGGGTTTTTTCAGTGTAGACGGAAAATTTTACAGGTTTATGTCCCGCCTTTTCGACATGGTGAAGCTGAACTTTCTATGGTTCATCTGTTCACTGCCGCTTGTGACCTTTGGGCCGGCCACCATTGCAGCTTTTTCGGTCACGATGGATATGGTCGACGAAACGGAAGGGTATATCGCCAAAAAATTCTTTAAGACCTTTAAGGCCAATATAAAGAACGGTATTCCGCTGGGGCTTTTGTTTCTGCTTGGCATTTACGCCCTTTGGATAGAATTTCAGCTTATGATGCTGGGTGAGCATATTTTTATGTTTGTCCTTGTTTTCTGTATCGGTGTTTTTTCGATACTTACAGGCTTCATGTGGGCATTTGCGCTCGAAGTCAGATATGAGAACACCCTTATAAAAACGCTCAAGAACTCCTACGACATATCCGTAAGATACTTCGTAAGATTCCTTCTTCTTGTTATTGTCATAGCAATAGAAGTGGTAGTATTCATCTTTTCATATGTTACCATGTTTTTCGGCATCCTCATAGGCCCAGCCTGCATCATTCTCACGATAAGCGGCTTTGCAGTTCCCTTCTTCAGAGAGATCGAAAAAGAAGACGGCGCTGTCATCCGCCCCGAAAAGAAGGATGATGATGCGCAGGGTGAAGATGCGGAAACGGGGTCACTTTTATTTTCTCTTTTTCAGCAACCTGTTTAACCTCTTTTCATACCTTTTGCTCATCCTGTTGAGCTTCTTCAGTACCCGAAGATCCCTCTTATCCGCGCTGCCGTCGGGCTTATATGTCGACAGCTCAGCACTTTTAAGGTATGACCGCAGGGCAATCTGTATGGAATTGATCTCGGCTTCGGGAAATCTATTCTTCATTATTCTTCTGGTGCTCCTTGCTAAGAGTCAGTATCTGTTTTAAAAAGCTGATGTAAAGTTGCTTCATTTCGCCGTCAAGGCCTTCGGACCTTTTTTCAAGCATAAAGGCTTCCCTTTCCGGCTGGTATATGGGCAGGCCTTCTTTTTTCTTTATCTTTGCGATCTCCTCGGCGACCTTCATGCGGCACAAAAATAGCCTCTTCATCTCGGTGTCGATCTCATCTATCTTTTTTCTGCAGTTATCAAGTTCGTTCATGTTCATTTTCGTGCTCCACTCTGTTTGACCTGCAATTGATTGTAGCACTTTAAAGTCATACTATCAAGTGCGTTCTTGACAAATTTACGGGCAGATTATAAGATTGTCTAATGAAAGGGTGGCAGATATGAGTCTATATAAGGATTGGGATACAGAAAAAAAATACATGATCGTCAAGGCTTTGATGAAGGGAGAGTGCGTTCATTTTCAGGATGCATGGGATGAGCTTGGCTTTAAAAACGAACCGATGGCGGTCGTGTTCGCGGAAAGCTATGACCCGGGCGGCGCTTCGCCCGACAGTTTTCATAAGCTGATGATCTACGGCGGCGGCGACCCGGAACATATATACTGTTTCAGGGAAGGTGACAGGGAGATCCTTCTTTTGATAGGAAGAAAGGCCTTAGACCGACTTGGGAGCATAATATATCATTTCAGATATCATAACCCTCAGGGCAGCAGCCCGCTTGGGCGTTTTTTCATAACATACGGTCAGACGGCAAAAACACCTGCCGGCCTTGCGGAATCTTATTCCATAGCATCGGTCCTTATGGAAGGACGGTTTTATTACCGCGACGACGAACATATCTGCGGGCCTGAAAGGATGCCGGCCGCACAGGAAGAGAGTTTACAGACGGATGCATCAGAATATATAAATACGCTTATGGGGCCCTTAAGTGCCGCAAATAAGCCTCTTATACAGGAAAAGTTAAAAGCCATGGAAGATGCGCTTTTTAAGGCAAGGATGAGACCGGGTGAAGCACGCGCATTTATAGTAAGGGTATATGCCGGAATTTCCATCGAGTTTTGGAAAAACTACAAGGAAGCAGAGCTTATGCCCGGGAAAGATATGGTCACAAAACTGCTTTCATCAAGGTCTTTGTCAGCGGCAATGGATATTTTGGAAAGGGCGCTTTTTTCTCTTTTGAAAGTCTTTGGCGAACCCGCAGGCGGAGGTATCATCGAAGATATGATCGCTTATGTCGAAAGAAGCTTCCACATGGATATGAAGCTTGAAAAGATAGCCCCAGAATTCGGATACAACAGTGCATATCTCGGCAGGATCTTTAAAGAAAACACAGGCGAGACCTTCGGCGCCTATGTGGAAAAGGTACGTATGCAAAAGGCATGCGAGCTTTTGAAAGAGACCGACCTTAAGGTCTACGAGATCGCCGAACGCGTCGGCTATAAAAATGTGGATTATTTTCATATAAAGTTCCGCAGGAACGTTGGAATGAGCCCGGCGGAATACAGAAAGTGATAATTGACTTTTACCCGCAATAAAAGTATAATTACATTTGGTTTGCGCTGTTCAAACCAGAGATCAACCTGTTTTAAGGAGAGAGTTATGCCTCAGGAATCCGAATACGGTGCAAAAAATATTAAAGTCCTCGAAGGGCTCGAAGCGGTGCGTGTGCGTCCGGGTATGTACATAGGAAGCGTGTCGACTTCGGGAATGAACCACCTTATATATGAAATAGTCGACAACTCGGTCGATGAGCATTTGGCGGGTCACTGCAGCCTTATCGAGGTAGTGATACATGACGATAATTCTGTAACGGTAAGCGACAACGGCCGTGGTATCCCGGTCGGAATGCATGAAAAGGGCGTGAGTGCAGAGCGTGTTGTCTTCACGACGCTTCATGCGGGAGGAAAGTTTGACAATGATGCCTACAAGACCTCGGGAGGTCTGCACGGTGTAGGTTCATCGGTGGTAAATGCCTTAAGCGAATACCTTGAAGTAAAGGTGAGCCAGGGCGGAAAAATATATATGGACGCGTACGAGAGGGGCATCCCCATTGTGGATCTTGAGGGTGGTCTTCTTCCTGTTGTGGGAAAAACAAGAAGTACCGGTACGAGCATCACTTTTTTGCCGGACATAGAGATATTTGAAAAGGTAAGATATAATCTTGATGCGGTAAAGAGCCGTCTTCATGAAACGGCATATCTGAATCCGGGCCTTGCGATTCATTATGTAAACGAACATCCCGATGCTGCAGAGGATATCACCTTCCATGAAACGGAAGGCATAGATGCCTACATCAAGGAACTTAATAAAGGAAAAGAGACAAAGACGGAGATAATCCACTTCAAAGGCCAGGCAGAGCGCATAGAGGTGGAGATAGCTCTGCAGTTTGTTGACACATTTGAGGAAAAGATCCTCGGATACTGCAACAATATCTACACAGCGGACGGCGGAACGCATCTTACGGGCTTTAAGACAAGGTTTACCAAGGTCATCAACAATTATGCGAGGGAACTCGGCATATTAAAGGACAAGGATGTAAACTTTACCGGTTCAGACACAAGGTGCGGTCTTACGGCGATAGTTGCCATAAAGCATTACGATCCTTTGTTTGAAGGCCAGACCAAGACAAAGCTTGGCAGCGCGGATGCGGCAAGGGTGGTCGATCAGGTAACGGGAGAACAGCTTGAGCTTTACTGCGACAAGAACTTAGAGACCTTAAAGTCAATGATCGACTGCGCCCTTAAATCCGCAAAGATAAGAAAAGCGGAGGAAAAGGCCAGGAGCAATCTTCTCGGAAAACCCAAGTATTCCTTTGACGGAAACGGCAAGCTTGCAAACTGCGAGAGCAGGGTGGCCGAAAAATGCGAGATATTCATAGTCGAAGGAGATTCGGCCGGTGGGTCGGCAAAGAAGGCAAGAAACCGTATGTACCAGGCCATCATGCCCATAAGGGGCAAGATCCTTAACGTTGAAAAGGCCACCATAGACAAGGTACTTGCAAATGCCGAGATCAAATCCATGGTGCAGGCTTTCGGCTGCGGTTTTTCGGAGGGCTACGGCAACGACTTTGATATTACAAAGCTTCGCTACGACAAGATCATCATCATGGCCGATGCCGATGTCGACGGCGCGCATATCAGCACTTTGTTAATGACATTCTTCTACCGTTTCATGCCCGAGCTTATAAGCGAAGGCCATGTTTACATCGCGATGCCGCCTCTTTACAAGGCTGTTCCCTCTTCGGGACCGCAGGAATACATTTATGATGACATTGCTTTGGAACATTATAAGAAAAAACACAGAAATTTCATACTTCAGAGGTATAAAGGGTTGGGCGAGATGGATGCGGAGCAGCTCTGGGAGACGACCATGGACCCTGATTCGAGAAATCTGAAGCAGGTAAAGATCGAAGATGCGCGTATGGCAAATGAGATCACAGAGATACTTATGGGCAGCGATGTAGGCCCGAGAAGGGACTTTATCGTTAACCACGCAAAGGAAGCTTTCCTGGATATATAAGGAGAATTGATTAAAGTGGAGAACATCATCCAGACCGAATTCTCTGCCGAAATGCAGCAGAGCTATATAAACTATTCCATGTCCGTCATCACATCAAGAGCCGTTCCCGATGTAAGAGACGGCCTTAAGCCTGTTCAAAGAAGAGTCTTATATGCGATGAACGAATTGCATTTAAGCCCCGACAAGCCCCACAGAAAATGTGCGAGAATAGTCGGAGACACCATGGGTAAGTATCACCCCCACGGCGACAGCTCTATCTATGAGACGCTTGTGGTTATGAGCCAGGACTTTAAAAAAGGCATCGCGCTCGTTGACGGTCACGGAAATTTCGGCTCCATAGAAGGCGACGGCGCCGCTGCAATGAGATACACGGAGGCAAGGCTTAAAAAGATAACCCAGGATGTCTATCTGGCGGATCTTGACAAGGATACCGTTGATTTCGTTCCGAACTTCGACGAGACGGAAAAAGAGCCTTCGGTACTTCCGGTGCGCATACCGAACGTACTTGTAAACGGTTCGGAAGGTATTGCGGTCGGCATGACAACGGCCATCCCGACTCACAATCTTTCGGAGGTCATCGATGCCGTAAAATATATCATCGATTACCCGGATGCTTCCGCGCAGGAGCTTATGCAGTTCATAAAAGGCCCCGATTTCCCCACGGGAGGTATCGTTACAAACAAGGATGAGCTTTTATCCATCTACGAGACCGGTCAGGGAAAGATAAAGATAAGGGGCAGGGCCGAGATAGTACGCGGCAGCAAAAAGAGCGAAAAGGACTGCATAGTCATAACCGAAATACCCTACACCATGATCGGTGCGGGCATAGGCAAGTTTTTGAGCGATGTCGTTGATCTTGTCGAAACAAAGAAGATCCCCGACATTGTAGATATATCAAACCAGTCAAAGGATACCATCCGCATCGTCATAGAGCTCAAAAAGGGCGCCGATGCCGAAAAGATCCTTCAGGCGCTTTACAAAAAAACAAAGCTTGAAGACACATACGGTGTCAACATGCTTGTCATATCAAGGGGACGTCCCAGAGTCTTAGGCCTTCAAAGGCTCCTTACAGAGTTTGTCGATTTCCAGATGGATATCAACACAAGAAGATATACGACGCTTCTTGCAAAGGAAAAGGAAAGGGCCGAGATCAGGGAAGGTCTTATAAAGGCCGTCGATATAATCGACCTTATCATAGAGATCATCCGCGGCAGTAACGAGCTTAAGACCGCCAGAGACTGCCTTATGACAGGAAAGACAGAAGGCATCCGTTTTAAGAGCAAAGAATCCGAAAAGCAGGCAAAGCAGCTGTGCTTTACCGAAATGCAGGCCAAGGCCATCTTAGAGTTAAGACTTCAAAAGCTCATCGGCCTTGAGATACTTGCTCTGCAAAAGGAGTATGAGGATTCATTAAAAAAGATAGCTTCCTACGAAAAGCTCCTCGGCAGCAAAAAGGCGATGCTCACCGCCATCAAAAAAGATCTTGATGCCATTAAAAAGGAATATGCTTATCCGAGACGCACGGATATAGAGCTTGTGGATGCTCCCGTATATGAGGAAGAGCCCGAAGTCGAGGTTCCGTATGTATTTGCCATGAACCGTTTCGGCTATTGCAAGCTCATAGACCCTGCCGTATACGCAAAGAACGAAGAGAGCATACAGCTTGAACACCGCACCTGCTTTATGGTAATGAGCACCGGCCGAGTGGGCGTGTTCACGGACACAGGTATGCTTCATCAGGTAAACGTAAAGGATATTCGATGAGCGATATCGCAAACGCAAACCTTATCTTTGTCACCGAAAAGGGTATGGCAAAGATGGTCGCAGGCGAGGAATTCATATCCGTAAAGAAATCCACCGCTTCGACAAAGCTTGCCGCAGAGGACAGAGTGGTCAGCGTTCTGATGGATATAAAGAAGCATCTTGCGGTAGTCACAAACGACAGGTCCGGCTTAAGGTTTGCGATAACAGAGCTTCCGCTTCAGAAAAAGACGGCGGTGGGCGTAAGGGCTGTGAAGCTTCCAAAGGATGTAAGCGTTTCGTGTGCATACGGCTTAGACCCCAAGGATGTCTTAAAGGTAGCCATAGGAGACAGGCTTGCAGACATTTCTGCGCTCAAATTAAAGAAGCGCGACGCAAGACTTGAAAAGCTCATAGTTTCTTCCATACCGGAAAACTGACACATGAATAATAATTTGCTTTTTTAAGGAAATTATGTTATATTCAGCGTTATTAAACGCGAGGTAAAACCTAAGTGAAAAGGAGATAATAATGAGAAAAAGAAGTTTAACCATTCTTGCCGCCTCAGGCCTGATGCTCGCATCGGTGCTTACAGGCTGTGCGGGGGGCAGTTCGGAGGATAATAAGTCTTCCGCAGCTTCCCAGGATGCAGGCAAGGAAACAGACGCATCTAAAGAAGACACATCGGGCGATGCTTCAAAGGATGCAACAGATGCCGATCCGGAAACAACGGCCGATGCCGAGACGGATGAAAACGGCGAGACCAAGGCTGAAGAGGTCTACACTCTTTCAAACCTTGACCCCATGACCATCGATTATTCAAAGTATGTCGATGTTTCGGGCTGGAAGGATGTAAAGGTAACAAAGGATGATGTCACCGAGCCCAAGGAGTCTTACGAGGCAAATCTCAGAAAAGCACTCGCTTCAGTGGGCTTTGAAACTTCAGAGGTCGATGACGCAGCCATTAACGGAGACACCGTAAAGATAGATTTTACCGGATACGTTGATGGCGAGGTGTTTGAAAACGGAAGTGCCAAGGACTATGAGTTCGTACTCGGTTCAGGCAGATTCATCGAGGGCTTTCAGGAGGGTATCGTAGGCCTTAAACCGGGAGAAACAAAGACTCTCGACCTTGTTTTCCCCGATCCTTATTCGACCGACCCCGATTTTTCGGGCAAGCCTGTACAGTTTGAAATTACCCTGAAGTCTGTAAAGAGGGTCGATCTTGATTCCATAACCGACGATCAGGTAAAGGAACTGATAAAAAACAAAGACGGCGAATCGCTCTATGAGACTTATGAAGAATTTATAACCGATTATAATACGGAAAACGAAGAGACCTATAGGACCAATGCCATCTGGAAAAAGGTCATGGAAGAGGGTGTTGAAAAGAAAGAAGTATGCACAGATCAGCATGTATTCGCAGTATTACGGCGTTTCCATAAATGATTATCTTTCATATTACGGATACAATTCTGTGGAAGATTTCAAAGCAGCCGTACAGCCTGCAGCGGATGAATATGCAAGCCAGACCTGCGCGGTTCTTGCGATTGCAGCCAAAGAAGGCATAGAGGCAGAGCAGTCTGTTATCGACGAAAAATGGAACGAGCTTCTCACAAAATATGACAACGATGAAGAAGCGCTCAAAAATGACGGCTATATGAAGGGCGGAATCGAATTCGACCTTTTGCTTGAAAAGGTAAGAGAGCTCGTTATGAACGAGATCAAGGTTCAATAATAAAAAACAGATCGAAAAGAGGATTAACATGAAGGACAAAGTAGTACTTGCGTATTCAGGCGGTCTTGATACTACCGCCATCATTCCCTGGCTCAAGGAGAATTACAATTATGACGTTGTATGCTGCTGCATAGACGTCGGACAGGGAAAGGAACTTGACGGGCTCGAGGAAAGAGCAAAGGCGTCAGGCGCCGAAAAACTTTACATTTTAAACGTCGTTGACGAATTCTGCGATGATTACATCGTTCCCTGCGTTATGGCAGGAGCTGTATACGAGAACAAATACCTTCTCGGAAC
>CADAQV010000104.1:19322-24080 GCA_902790095.1 uncultured Lachnospiraceae bacterium
AACGCTGTTGCGATCTGCCACGGCGCTACAGGCAAGGGAAACGATCAGGTCCGTTTCGAGCTCGGAATAAAGGCACTTGCTCCCGATATCCGTATCATCGCACCCTGGAGATGCAACGAGACATGGAAGATGCAGTCACGTGAAGACGAGATCAAGTACTGCGAGGAGCATGGCATTCATCTTCCTTTCGAGGCAGACAGCTCTTACAGCCGCGATCGCAACCTTTGGCATATCTCGCATGAAGGACTTGAACTTGAAGATCCTTCAAACGCACCCAACTACGATCATCTTTTAGTACTCGGCGTATCCCCCGAAAAGGCACCCGATACGGCAGAAGAATTGAGCATCGGCTTTGAAAAGGGCGTTCCGGTATCTCTTAACGGCAAGAAGATGAAGGTCTCAGAGATCATCACAGCTCTTAACGAAATGGGCGGACGCAACGGTATCGGTATCATCGACATCGTTGAAAACCGTGTTGTAGGCATGAAGTCAAGAGGTGTTTACGAGACCCCCGGCGGAACCATCCTCATGGAGGCTCACAAGCAGCTTGAAGAGCTTATCTCAGACCGCGACACCTTTGCCTTCAAAAAGATCGTCGGAGCAAGATTTGCAGACGTGGTTTACGAAGGCAAGTGGTTCACTCCTCTTCGTGAGGCGCTTCAGGCATTCATCGTATCCACAGAGGAATACATGACGGGCGAATGCAGGATGAAGCTCTACAAGGGCAACATCATCAAGCAGGGAACTGTGTCTCCCTACAGCCTGTATTCGGAAAGCCTTGCATCCTTCACAACGGGTGAGCTTTACGACCACCATGATGCAGAAGGCTTCATAAATCTCTTCGGACTTTCACTTAAAGTACGTGCAATGAAGAGAGCAGCGGCTGAAAACAACGAATAATAAAGATTCAACAGGGGCTGTTTTTACAGCCTCTTTTTTGTTTGAATAAATTTTTTATAAAATTTTTTATAGAGTTTGACAAAACAGAGAAAAGAATGTATGCTTATCTTAAGACCAAAAATGAATAAAAGGGTCTGCCAAAAGACGAAAGGGGGGAATGTCAGGTGGACAAAAAAGCCATGTATAAGCTCAGCTACGGGTTGTTTGTACTTACATCAAACGACGGCACAAAGGACAACGGTTGTATCATCAATACCGCTATCCAGGCCGCATCGGACCCGAATCAGCTGAGCATTTGCGTTAATAAGGCAAATTATTCCCATGACATAATTATGAAGACCGGAAAATTTACGGTCTCCATAATAAGTCAGGAGGCTGAATTTGCTTTGTTTAAGCATTTCGGTTTTCAGTCGGGCAAAACAGTCGATAAATTTGAAGGTTTTTCGGACTGTGAGCGCGGCGAAAACGGCCTTTATTACATCACAAAAGGCACAAATGCTTTCATTTCCGTAAAGGTAACGGCTACGCAGGATCTTGGTTCGCACACCATGTTTGCGGGCGTTGTAACGGATATGGAGGTTTTGAGCGAGGTTCCTTCGGTTACATACGATTTCTATATGAAGAACATCAAACCGAAGCCCGAACCTGTCGGAAAGACAGAAGATGGCAAGACCATCTACCGTTGCAGGATCTGCGGCTACGAATATGTGGGAGAAGAGCTTCCGGCAGATTTCATATGCCCTATATGCAAGCATCCTGCATCAGATTTTGAAAAGGTGACAAAGACAGTTGCCAAGGCTGCGGCAATTGCTGCAGATACCACTACACTTAAGGAGGAAAAAGTTATGGAAAAATGGGTATGTCCGGTTTGCGGTTACGTTCACGAGGGTCCCGAGCCGCCGGCAGAATGTCCGGTATGTCATGTGCCCGGGAGCAAGTTCACAAAGGTAGAGGGCGAAATGGTCCTTGCCGCAGAGCATGAATACGGCGTTTACGCTAAGACCGTAAAGAACAATCCCGACATTTCACAGGCTGATAAGGATTATATCTTCGAGCAGCTCATGGCAAACTTCAAGGGCGAGTGCTCGGAGGTAGGTATGTATCTTTGCATGGCAAGGATAGCTCATAGGGAGGGATATCCCGAAATAGGCCTTTACTGGGAAAAGGCGGCATTTGAAGAGGCAGAGCATGCCGCTAAATTTGCCGAGCTTTTGGGAGAAGACCTTGAACCCAACATGAAGGCTTCCACAAAGGAAAACTTAAAGTGGAGAGTCGACTGCGAATTCGGCGCTACCCAGGGCAAGACAGACCTTGCAAAGTGCGCTAAAAAGAACAACCTCGATGCCATCCATGACACAGTACATGAAATGGCTCGCGACGAGGCAAGACACGGAAAGGCTTTAAAGGGCCTTCTGGACAGATATTTCGGCAAATAAAAAGTATGTTTCGTTTCGGGGTGCCGCAGGGCGCCCCGTTTTACGTTTTATATATTTTTTCTTTTATTGTTATATAAAATATGCTATCATTGATAGTGTAAGATCTTTTAATCAAAGAAGCCGGAGGGCCTGTCATTTTTTAAAAAACAAAGGCCCGCGGCACATGGAGGGTATTATGCAGATAAACAGAGAAGAAGTTGAAGAAGGAATCGTTTTAAAGCTCGAAGGATGGCTCGACACAGGGGCGTCGGAAGAATTAAAGAGCGCGCTTGAAGGCATAACAGGTGATGAAAAGTGCCTGATCATGGACATGAAGGACCTTGAATATATTTCATCATCAGGCCTCAGGCTCGTAGTCACGGCGTACAAAAAGATGGACGGAAGACTTGTCCTTAAAAATGTTCCGGAGGATATTCTTACGATCATGAAGACTACAGGCCTTGACAAAAAGCTTAATATAGAAAAATGATATTTTGGGGGATAAGCAATGCAAGACGATATCAGGGGGAAATTACATCCATTAAATGAGATCCAGTATGGGATCTATCTGGAATGCAAAAACGATCCGGAAAACTTAATGTACAATATCGTACATCTGGCAAAGATCGGTCAGGGAGTAAGCGTAGAAAAAGTGAGGAAAAGCCTTGAGGCGGCATTAAACTTTTATCCTGCTCTTAACACCGCTCTTTATGAGGATAACGGAAGAGTCTATATGAAAGAGCTTGACGAGCCTTTCGTTATTCCGGTGATCCGCCTTTCGAATTCCAAATTTGAAATGATAAGAAAAGACCTTGCAAAGCCTTTTTCTCTTTCGGGTGAAAGGCTTATTCGCGTGCGTATTTACGAAACGCCTTCGGGCAGCTATGTATTTCTTGAAAAGCACCATGTCATTCTGGACGGAAGTACGGACGGGATAATTTCAAGGGCTGCAGGTAAAATATACGCCGGCGAAGAGCCCGCGGCAGAAGAAGTCGCATATTTTGATGTGGCCGAAAGAGAAAAAGCATTTTTGGCATCCGATGATCGAAAGACCGCGGAAGAATACTGGAAGGGATTGCTTTCAGATGCGGAAGGAGAGGCTTTCCCCGAAGGCGATAAAGAAGATGATATTCCCTCGCAGGGTCTTTTGCACGCAGCATTCTCCCTTGATGAGGCAGAATTTAAAGGCTTTTTAAAATCGACCGGATGCCGCAAGAGCTCATTCTTTACGGGCGTTGGCGCATACCTTATGTCTCTTTACTCCGGCAATAAGAAGACTGTCACCGAGAGCATATGGCACGGAAGGGATGACAGCTTAAAGAATACAGCCGGCATGATGGTAAGATCCATTCCTTTTGTTTGCGACAGGGAAGCGGCCGTATCCGTGCCCGAATATTTAAAACAGATGGAAGCCCAGCTTGTGGCCGGAAGGAAATATTCAGACCTTCCGTTTATTCGCGTGGCTGAAAAATACGGGCTTAAAAACAAGGTCAGCGTCGCATATCAGGGCACTTATAGCCAATGCCTAGTTATAGAGGGAGTGGATCTTGATGTAGAAAGGATATATCCTCCTTCTGCCATAAACTCGTCAGAGCTTATCTTTGAGATATCCGAGCCTGGCGGGGGAAGGTATGACCTGCAGCTTCTATACCGAGGGGACCACTATTCGGACGAATTTGCAAAAAGTATAGCGGATACATATATCCATCTGGCAAAAGAGATGATTAAAGCGGAAAGCTTTGATGATATTTCTTTGCTTTCGGAAGATGAAAAGGCAAGGCTCGATGCCGTCAATTATAATGAAAAAGAGGTCGAAAAAACCGATATCGTAACTCTGTTTAACAGAGCATGCAATGACTATCCGGGTAACGGCGCGGTCGTATACGGAGAAAACAGATATACATACCGCGAGGTCAAGGACATAGCGGACAGAATCGCGGGATATACCGTAAAACTCGGACTTGGGAAAGAGGATGTAGTATCCATCCTTATCCCCAGAAACGAATATATTGCCATAGCACCTCTAGGAGTCCTTGAGGCCGGCTGTGCATATCAGCCGCTTGACAGCGCATATCCCACCGAAAGGCTTGAATACATGATAAGCGATGCTGCGGCAAAGCTTCTTATAACCACGCGCGGGCTTATATCAAAGGTTCCTTCCTACAAGGGCGAAGTGCTGTATTTAGAGGATATTGCAGATCTTCCGGAATGCAGCGATGAGCTTGCGCCTCCGGACCTTTTAGATCTTTTTGTGCTCCTTTACACATCGGGGACCACGGGAAAGCCCAAGGGCGTCATGCTGACTCACGCAAACCTTGTGAATTTTATCAGCTGGGTATGGGATCTCTACGAGCTTGACAGCGCCTCAAAGGTCAGCGCATATGCAAGCTTTGGTTTTGACGCAAATATGATGGACCTTTTCCCTGCGCTCACCCGAGGCGGA
>CADAQV010000105.1 GCA_902790095.1 uncultured Lachnospiraceae bacterium
TGGTGTCCTGCGGGCAGATGTCGATAATCTCGGACAGGCATTTGTCGCCGGTTTCGATGAAGACTATACATTTGGATATTCTGAAGAGGAGTTAAAGAAAGCGCTAAAATAGAATTATCTATTTGGAGGAAAAGATAATTGACAAAGGAGGTAATAAGGATGGGCGATCGTTTTCCGGGAATTGATTGGTGGTGTGACCGATGTAATGCGTTGTTAAACGAACAAGATGGTTTTGATGATCATAAATATATTGAAGTTATAATCATCGCATTAATAATATGTGTTCATTTTGAATCGTAATGAACTGAAGACAAATGATAATCCAAACATATTATCTATTCCGATAGAATTCGAGGTGTATACCGGAAGTAGTACATTTGAGAGCCAAGACTTTATGTATGGCAATTTCAGAATTGACCTTACTGCTCAGTGTCTTACAAATCAAAATGCTGCTACAGGAACAGCCACGGCGAAGAATTACATAGTTTATACGAATGCAAAATTGATTACAGACTTCATTCCGGTAAGCTAAGTTCTTGGCAAATTAATAATCTCCCGGAGGAAGGGCAACGATGCTCTGCCTCTGGGGTAACATGAAAAAAAGTAGCTTCGGTCTTCCGAATAGTATCAAGATTGTTACAAAGAATTAAGAAATATAGGATGTCCCTAATCATAGCAGACATCCTATATTTTCGGGCACGCGATTCATATTAGTGAAAAACCTCCGGACAAAATAACACCTAGTATTTTGCTTCAGACCCTAAATGCTATTATATTTGGCGCTTACCTTTCGCCTGACTGTAGGATGTTCACATATTCACATTTATGGTTGACAAGGAGTAAACGCTCCATAGCGAGTACATTCTTTTTTTAAAATTTTTATACGATAATGGTATACATCTATAAAGTGTAAAAAGTTTAATCACACTTTTTGAACTTTTCACAACGGAGGGATGTAAGCGCCAAATAAAATAGCGTTTAGTGTTCTGGAGTAAAATACTCCATTATCTAAGTTTTGTGGAAAAAAGCTGTAGCGAAAAGCTACAGCTCCAAAACTGAACTGTATTAAATTACTCCAATGCTTTTTTTACATCCGGATTCCATGGAGCGAATTGCTCCAGTTGTTCGTCGGTCATTGTCGCCAAAGATACTTGTGAACAAATAGGGAGATCCGGCCTATGAACATGAACAACGACAACAATAAAAACAGAAAGAAGATAATACAATCCACGCTTGAAAGCATCAGTGTGCGCAGGAAAGCGCCCCCATATGTTTTTGTGCTCCTTTTGGTGTTATATTTGACAGCCACGTTGGTGGTCAAAGTGACTGTAAATCAAGAGGGCGGCATACAGATTTTCGGCAATCATTTTCATGTATATGCATTTGCCGGGGTGTTCTCATCTCTGGCAAATATCTGCGTAATCTTGATGACTGTCTTTTGCGGAAAGACAGGTTATTTTACCGCGCTTACTCTGCTTGTAGTCCAGATCCCCATAATCATGATGGGAATGATCCAAAGCAAGAGTCTTAACAGCCTTCCGGGAATCTTCAGCAATGTGCTGGCGATAATAGCTATCACAGTCGTATTATTAAACAAAAAAAGGACCGAACAGGCATATACCAGCCTGCGGGACCGTGCTGTTAAGGATGATCTTACGGGTATGACGAACAGATTCGCCTGCTCGACACTTTTGAAGAACCTTATAAGGCACAACAAAGAATTCGCGATTGTCTGGATAGACATCAACAACTTTAACAGCATAAATGATTCCTTGGGCTACGAAAACGGCAACACAGTCTTAAAAGAGATCGCAAAAAGATGGATGAAGATCGCCGATTCGGGTATCTCCGGGACAGCGGATATCATAGCCAGGATAGGGGGAGATGAATTTGCTCTCGTGATCTGCGACTTTGCCTCCGAGGACGATATCGTAAACACTATCAAAATGTACGAAGCCGCCCTTAACGAACGCCTGACCGTGGATTCATATGATTTCTATCTGACGGGAAGCTTCGGATACGCGCTTTTCCCTGCAGACGGAAAGACAAACGATAAACTCGGTTCCAGCGCAAATGCCGCCATGCAGGAAGTCAAGCGCATAAACAGCAGCAACCGCATCTTAAGATTCTCGCCCGATATGACAAATGATGCGAAAAACATGGAAGTGGAAAGAATGCTGCGGGATGCTGTCGAAAACGACAATATCTTTTTCCATCTGCAGCCTCAGTTTGATCTTTCTCACAAGCTTCGCGGCTTTGAGGCCCTTGCCAGAATGAAGGATGCGAACGGCAACATGCTAAGCCCCGGAATATTTATCCCCGTCGCCGAAAAAGTCGGCCTTATCGATCTTGTGGACGGGATAGTATTCAGAAAATCCGCGATGTTTTTCGGCCGTATCATAAAAGAATACAATGCGGATATCACGCTCAGCGTTAATGTGTCCGTAAGGCACCTTATGAAAAACGGTTTTCTTGACGAAGTCAAGGACATAATCAAAGAGGCCAATGTGTCGCCTGCTCAGATCGAGATCGAGATAACCGAATCCATTATGATCGATTCCGTCGACAAGGCGCTGCAGGTGATCAACGAACTTAAAGAAATGGGCATAAAGATCGCTATTGATGATTTCGGTACGGGCTATTCATCCCTCAGCTATTTAAACAGATTCCCGGCAAATCTTTTAAAGATAGACAAATCATTTGTCGACAAGATGAACACCGGCGATTCTGCCAAGCAGTACGTCGCAGCCATCGTTTCCATCGGACATATCATGGGCTTTGATGTTATAGCCGAAGGCGTAGAAGAGCAGGACCAGCTCGAAATACTCGGGAAAGTCGGGTGCGATTTTATCCAGGGCTTTATCTGGGGCAGACCTCTTCCCGAAAAAGATGCGGAAAAGGTCGTTGCTGAAAACGCCGGATAAGAATAATTTCAGCTCAGCGATCACAGGCCTGAGTACATCGACGAAAGTCCCTCGGTCCGTGGGCTCTTGAAAAAAGACAGGCTTCCATGCGTCTATATCCGGTCATCTCGGAACGTGTCGGTAAATGCTGCATTTGTTGTAGATGATGCATTCAGTAAGGTCTTTACCGAAAAATTACTTGAAGAATGAGCCAGAGGGCGCCCCTCTGTCTTACTTTTTGTTGAAAAGAATCTCAATATTTGTTATTATGATAAGAAGACTTTTTGGGGCGCAGATGTTCTTGCACCGGAAGGAGAAACAAATGAAGTCGATCCGTTCAAGAATAACATTTCTTATAGTGGTCGCCATTGTGCTTGCAACAGGCATCACCATGATCATAGGCATAAATGATGTGACAAGCATCGGCCAGAACAGCTCCGAACAGGCGCTGAGACTGCTTTGCGAGAGCGGCGAAAAAAATCTGGATTATTATTTTGAGAGCGTCAGCCAGTCGGTCGACATGGTCGCAGCCTATGCTGAATCGGACCTTGAAGCAAGAGGCGGAAGAGATCTTGAAGAACATATCGAAATGGTCAGCTCTTTCTTTGGAAAAGTTGCCCGGCAGACAAACGGTGTGCTGACATTTTATTACAGGATCGATCCTGAATTCGATGAAGAAGTGACGGGCTTCTGGTTTGTGGATGCAAACGGCAATGGTTACATTGAACATGAGGTGACCGATATCACAAAGTACGATATAAAAGACACAACTCAGATCGTGTGGTTCACCATTCCGAGGGCTTCAAGAAAACCGGTATGGTTATCACCGTATATCACCGATAACCTGGACAGACGCGTTATATCCTACAACGTTCCCGTGATGCTCAAAAATAAGTTCGCAGGTGTTATAGGAATAGAAATAGATTATTCTACCATGGCGACCCAGGTGGATAATATAAAACTCTATGACAATGGTTACGCCTATCTCAGTGACAAAAACGGAAAACTGATCTATCATCCGAATCTCGATGTCCTGTCGCTTCCCGAGGAAGAGATACCCAAGACGCCCGAGGAGCTTCAAGGATATGAAAAATACATTCATTATGAGTATAACGGCGTTAAAAAAGTGGCATACAGAATGCCGCTTGAAAACGAAATGATCCTGAACGTATCGGTTCCCGTTTCAGAGATAAACGGCGGCTGGAAAAGCCTTATTAACAGGACCGTGCTTTTTTCCGCCTGTCTTATCGTGGCCTTTATTCTTTTGGCATGGTGGGTCTCATGGCGCATTACCAAGCCCTTAGGGGATCTTGCTGATGCCGCAAAGAAGGTAGGTGACGGCGATTACGATGTGAAACTCGATTACAACCGTAATGATGAGGTCGGAACTCTTACATCTTCGTTCAGAACGCTCATAGGCAATGTAAAGACCTATGTAAACGAACTGAATGAACTTAACAAGAGCCTGCAGGATGACAATCTCACCCTCGAGGCCGCTACCATCCGCGATTCGCTGACCGGCGTAAAGAACCGTTTTGCCCTCCGCCGCGATTACGATTCGTATTTCGAAAAGAACGTTCATCTTATGATGATCGATATTGACGATTTCAAGAAAGTGAACGACCAATACGGCCACTCCGTCGGCGATTATATCTTAAAGAAGACCGGAGACGCGCTTATAGACAACTTCGGCGCCGAATATTCCTACAGGTACGGCGGAGATGAGTTCATGGTCCTCTTCCCGGATATTTCCGAAGAGGAATTCAAGAAACTCATCGTCAATCTCGAATGTCAGCTTGAAGAGATATACCTTGACGAAAAGAAGATGCCCGTGCACTTCTCCGCAGGCTATGTTTACGGAAAGAGCATCCTTCGCGACGACATACGCCTTATGCTCCGCGAAGCGGATACGCTTCTTTATCAGGCAAAGAAAACAGGAAAGAACACCTTCATCGGCAAGGTATATGACAGAGAAAAAGCCGAGACCATACAGAAAAAAGAAGAGGAATCATTCCGCCAGGGATGATCTTAGCGCTCGGGGACTTATGCCCGGCGAAAAAAAGGAGATCAAAATGAAGTTTAAAGACATAAGACCTTATATATCGAATATCGACCGCGTGAGCATCTGCGATAAGGATACGCTCAGCTACGTCAATTATCAGTTTATTTCGGATGTCCCGGAAAGCTACGATGATCTGTATCTTTACGGAATCGGAAGAATAGAGTCGGAATTTCCGGCAAATCAGGCGATCGACGCAGCCGTAAAGCAGGGCGTCGACCCTACAAGCGATGAAGTCATCTATGCCCAGTGCATAGAGATCATGCTGTCAAAAGAGCCGAGAAAGTTTTGAGACCCGGGGACGGGGTCATAGTCTCATTTTTGACATAGAAGTATAATATGAGACCCGGGGACGGGGTTATAGTCTCATTTTTTACAAGGAGATATATAATATCCATTTGGTGAATAAGATGAAAAAAACGAAGATGATATGTTTTATACTCTCTGCCGCACTCATTTCCGGATGCGCAGGGCAGACATCGGAAAACGAATCTGAAACAGAATACAGCCGGGATAAAGAATACATATCAACAGATGATGAAACAACCCTTAGGGTAGAGGAAACAGAGGAGGAGCCGGAGTATCCAACTTATGTATCTGTAACCGTGCCAAACGTAAAGGGTATGACTCTTGATAGCGCCAGGAAGAAGATCGCCGAAAGCGGTCTTCTTTGCGAGGTCATAGAAGAGGAAAACGCCTATTATGAAAACGGGATAGTTTTCAGGCAGGGGACTGCAAGCAATCTTAAGGTGGAAAAAGGTTCCACGCTTGTAATATATGTTGCCGTATCGGAAGATGAAAGCAAAGAGTCGGAGCAGCCGTCATACATCACTTGGGATGAAAGTGAGTCTGATGAAAGCGAATTCGATGAAAGCGATACCGCAGGTGATACAGAAGATCCCTATACAACTATTACACCTGTGACTAAGCCCGAGCCGACTGCGCCCGAACCGACCGCTCCCTCAAAGCAGACCGAGCCTGCGCCATATGTCCAGCCCACAACGGCAAAACCCGTCCAGCCCACAACGGCAAAGCCCGCCGAGCCCACAACACACGTTGAACCCACAACTACGGCAGAGCCTGTTGAAGAGACCACCGAAGAGGAACCGACTTTTGACGAAAACACCCCCAGGGTGACCGTGCCGGATATTCGTGGTTATGAAATTAATGACAGCAAAACAGGAGAAAATATCAAGTTTGCAGATGAAGTTATCAAGGAATGCGGCCTTGTACCTGTCATAAAGTATTATTATAATCGGGATGATCCATATGGCGATTTATATACTTGTCCGGATTGCTTGATCCTTGATGTAGAACCTAAGCGGGGCAGCGAAGTTCCCTTAGGCAGCAAAGTTACTCTTACTCTGACAGGAGGTAACAAAGCCGAAAATAAAACCATCTCAAGGGATCTCAAATATACCAGTGTAGATGAAAATGTTGGTAAAGATATCTGGAGATATTCCACATATCTTAATACATATATTAGGACAACAGATGAAGTACCATCGGTTCTGTATATAGTGTTTAGCATAAAACCTGCTGTGTCATTTAA
>CADAQV010000106.1 GCA_902790095.1 uncultured Lachnospiraceae bacterium
CAAGGTCGCCCATAAGTATTGCCTGTCTCAGCGTGTGAAAAACAATATCCCTTAACGGGAGATACGAATTCATATTTGCGCGAAGATGTGCTTCAAGTTTTCCGTCTTTCATTTACCTAATTCCTCCTTGCTCCCTCACCGGGGTTATACATGTAAGTTACAAATATCTGAGATGCCAGATGTGCTCTTCTTATTGCTCCCGCCGCTTTCCTTGCTGTCTCCTGATCCGCATAGATTCCGAAAACTGTAGGGCCGCTCCCGCTCATCATCGCTCCCAATGCTCTGTTTTCCTTCATTTTGTCTTTTATCGCCGTAATTACCGGATATTCCTTTTCCGTGACCGTCTCAAGGACATTCCCCATACAGCTTACTATCCCGCCAAGATCCCTGTTTTCTATGGCCATTAACATCCCGTCTATATCGGGATGCTTCTCTATGGGTCTTTCGTCTATCTTTTCATATGCCCACTTTGTGGACACGTTTAAATTCGGCTTGGCCGTAAGGACAGTGCATTCGGGCGGCGGTGAAAGTCTGGTAAGCTTTTCGCCTATTCCCTCGGAAAGCATGGTCCCGCGCATAAGGCAGAACGGAACATCCGCCCCTAAGGAAAGCCCCAGAGCGCACATATCATCCTCCGTCATTCCAAGGCCGTAAAGTCTGTTCACCCCGTAGATCACCGCAGCCGCGTCCGAACTTCCTCCGGCACACCCGGCCGCAATGGGAATGGTCTTTTGAAGCTTGATCAAAAGCCCGCCCGGAAGCCCGTAGCGCTCCTTCATCATATCATATGCTTTTGCAGCCAGATTTTTCTCCGTATTTTCCAGAAAAGCCATGTTGGATCTGATCTTCAGGCCTTCCACCGGCAGCTTTCTCAGTGTCAGGTCATCATATGTCCCTATGCTCTGCATTATCATTCTGACTTCGTGGTAGCCGTCCGCTCTTTTTCCGGTCACGTCAAGCGCAAGATTGATCTTTGCCCTTGCTTTTATATTGATCTCATCCATTTTGGTATATCCCTGATCCATTGTACTATTTTAGATACAATTATACACCTGTCTTTAGATCCTGACAAGCCAAAAATGTATTTTGTATTCACTTTGGGATCACATCAAAAATTTTTACCCATTTTGAGCCCCGGCCATATTGACACCGGCCTTCGTTTTTGTTATATTGCCTATCAACCTTGCATTCGTGCAAAAAAATAATTCGGAGGTTCTTACATGCCGCAGGTGCCACTGTCCGTCCTCTTGCTTGCAGTCGGTTTCTTCCTTTTGATATTCGGAGCCGACAGATTTGTGGACGGATGCTCTTCAATAGCAAAAACTTTAAGAGTCCCTTCCGCCGTTATCGGCCTCACCATAGTAGCTCTTGGAACATCTCTTCCCGAAGCCGCTGTCAGCACCACCGCCGCACTTTCCGGTTCGAGCAACATGTCCGCCGGCAACTGTGTGGGTTCCAATTTGTTCAATCTTCTTGTTATCTGCGGACTCTGCGCGCTGTTTCAGCCGCTGCCCGTAAATGCGGAATTCAAAAAAAGAGACTTTCCCATTTCAATGATCGTCACCGCCCTCGTTCTTTTCTTCGGTATGGATTTTCTTCTTGGGCGGAGCGAAAACAAGATAAGCCGCATCGAAGGAATTATTATGTTCCTTTCCTATCTCGGCTACCTTGCTTTTCTTGTGATCTATTCTTTAAAGCACCGGACCGCGGCGGCAGATGAAGAAGATTATAAGATCCTTCCCGTATGGAAAAGCGTTCTGTATATCGTGCTCGGTGCGGCAGGCATCGTGCTCGGAGGAAATCTTTCGGTCGACAACGCTGCCGTCATCGCTTCGGCCTGCGGTATGAGCGATACTCTTATAGGTCTGACCATCTTAGCGGTCGGAACATCTCTTCCGGAGCTTGTTACATCCATCGTCGCCGCAAAAAAGAACGAGCTCGATCTCGCCCTTGGCAACTGCATCGGCTCTAACATAGCGAATTTCCTTTTCGTTCTCGGTCTTTCAGCTACCGTAAATCCTCTTGCCATAAGCTATCAGGTCATGAATGATATCGTCATCCTCGGCAGCGTCTGTATCATCGTGCTGATAATGATCCTGACAAGAAAGGACCTTCGCAAAAAAGAAGGCGCCATCATGCTGTGCATGTATGCCGCCTATATGGTCTATATTTTTTATCGTAACTTTGCTTAGATATCCAGATCAACCTCAACAGGACAGTGGTCGGACCCCATCACATCTGAATGGATAACGGCCGCTGTTATTTTTTCTTTTATATCATCGCTCGTAAGGAAATAATCTATACGCCATCCCGCATTCTTTTCCCTGGCATGAAACATATATGACCACCATGAATACATGCCTGTCGCATCCGGATAAAGATATCTGAAGCTGTCGGTAAAACCGCTTTTTAAAAGCTGCGTAAACTTTTCTCTCTCTTCATCCGTAAAGCCTGCATTACGGTGATTTGAAGCCGGGTTCTTAAGGTCTATCTCTTTGTGTGCCACATTTAAGTCGCCGCATACTACGACGGACTTTTTTTCTTTAAGGCGCAAAAGATAATCCCTGAAATCATCTTCCCATTTCTGTCTGTAATCAAGTCTTTCAAGCTCTCTTTTGGAATTCGGTGTGTAGACACATACAAAAAAATGATTTTCATATTCGGCGGTTATCACTCTGCCTTCATGATCATGTACGTCTATTCCCATACCGAAGGTCACATTTATGGGCTCTGTCTTTGAAAAAAGTGCCGTTCCGGAATACCCCTTCTTTTCGGCATAGTTCCAGTATGCATGATACCCTTCGGGAGCAAATTCGATCTGCCCCGCCGAAAGCTTTGTCTCCTGCAGGCAGAAAATATCGGCATCAGCGGCCTTGAAAAAGTCTTCAAAGCCCTTCCCCATACATGCCCTTAGGCCGTTTACGTTCCATGAAATGTATTTTTTCATAATGCCCCCTTTTACAAAAGCCGGGGCAAAGCCCGGCTCTTATCATTCTTCGTCGTAATTGTGATAAACATACTGAACATCATCATCCTCATCCAAAAGATCGAGGATCCTGTTCATCTTTTTGATGTCGCCTTCATCGCTGAGAGATACCCATGTCTGCGGTATCATGGTAACATCTGCTTCGGCCATGGGAATACCCGCATCTTCAAGCTTCTGTCTTACTTCGCTGAAATCATCGGGGGATGTAAGGATCTCGAAGCTGTCATCTTCCTCGGCAAAGTCCTCCGCACCCGCATCAAGCGCAAGCATCATAAGCTCGTCGGCCTCGCCTTCATATTCTTCCTTGTCTATAAGTATCTGACCTTTTTTATCGAACATAAAGGATACGCAGCCTGTCGTTCCGACATTTCCGCCGCCCTTTGTAAATGCGTTTCTGACATTTGCGGCCGTACGGTTACGGTTGTCCGTCAGCGTTTCTACGATTATGGCAATGCCGTTGGGGCCGTATCCTTCGTATGTAACGGACTCATAATTTGTGGCATCTCCGTCTCCGGCAGCCTTTTTGATGCTCCTGTCGATGGTATCGTTGGGCATATTCTGAGCCTTGGCTTTTGCTATGATATCTCTGAGTTTTCCGTTATTGTTGGGATCCGCTCCGCCTTCTTTTACCGCTACGGCGATCTCTCTTCCTATTCTTGTGAATATCTTGCCCTTTGCGGCGTCATTTTTTTCCTTCTTGTGCTTTATGTTGGAAAATTTGTTATGTCCTGACATCGTTTAACTCCTTATCTGTTGTTTTGCCCGCTAATATTACCATTTATGACCTTTTAAGTCAACATTCTTTTATCTTCCCAGGCGGCCGTGACATCTTTCATATGATCTATGATATCGCGCGCAAGCATATGGCTCATTCCAAGCTCGGCCGCAGCAGCATCTCCTGCCATCGCGTGAAGGCTGACACCAAGAACGGCCGCATCAAACCTTTGCATTCCTCTTGCCAAAAGCCCGCCTATCGTGCCCGCAAGCACATCGCCGCTTCCGGCCACCGCCATTCCCGAATTTCCTTTTATGTTAATAAAAACTTCTTCTTTATCCGGAGAACATATGACGGTGGCATTTGATTTTGCGGCGCATATGCATCCGTATTCTGCGGCGCACCTCTTGGCCGCGCCCGTAAGATCAGCATTCACTTCGGATACGCTAAGGCCTGTCAACGCAGCAAGCTCGCCCGCATGAGGCGTGACTATCATATTTCCGTGCTCTTTTACGGCCTGTGACAGCCTTTTACAATTAGCCGTAAGAAACAAAGCGTCCGCATCGAGCAAAACATTGCCCTTAAAACTGCTCAGAATATCTATCAGTCTTTCCGCAGCGTCAGCCGTCCTTCCAATGCCGCACCCGGCAACAACTGCCGATATCCCGCGGCAGGCTCTGTCATATCTTGTAAGTACCGCTTCGGGCACCTTCATCTGAAGCAGGCCGTAGTTCTCACGTGCGGTCTCAAGATACACCAGCCCGCACCCGGCTCTGTATGCGGCCTCCGATGCAAACATCGCTGCACCGGCCATGCCTTCAAAGCCCGCGTATACAAAAAGCTTTCCGTAATCGCCCTTGTGGCTGAAGCTTTTATGGACGGGAAGCTCTCCCATATGATCTGCCAACGCAAACGGAATGATGCCTGCCTTTTCGGGTGATACGAGTCCTATATCCGCGATCTTTATCCTGCCGCACGTATCACGCCCTTCTGTAAGAAAATGCCCGGGGCATGCATAGCCCATGACCACCGTATGGTCGGCATTCACTGCATTAACGTGCACCCTGCCCGTGTCCGCATCAAGGCCTGTCGGTATGTCAGCGCTCAGCACAAAACATCCGTTTTCTTTTTTATATCTGTTTATCTGCTCCGACGCAAACAAAAAACTGCCCTCAAGATCTCTGTTAAGGCCTATGCCAAGCATTGCGTCGATCACAATATCCGCATCAGGCGCGCCCGCATAGTCCTCTATTATCACTTCCTGAGGAAGGAGCCATTTTTCATGTGCAAAAAGAGCCGTGTGTCTTGCCTCACTCCCTACGAGTCTTACCTTGACGTCATGCCCCCTTTGGGAAAGCATTCTCGCCGCTGCAAGTCCGTCTGCGCCGTTATTGCCCGGCCCGCAGTAGACTTCTATCTTTTTTCTCCCTGAAGGAAATGCCTCAAGCACCTCTTTTTCAAGTGCCCTGCCGGCATTTTCAACAAGCTCTTCGCCGGGGATCAGATATTCTTCTATGGTCACCCGGTCGATCTCTTTTCGCTGCTTTGATGATAACAGAATTTTCGTCATAAATCACTGATCCTGTATGAAAGCCTCATAAGGCTCTCCGACAAATGAACATTTTCGACAACGATATCTTTTCCCATATCCAGATCCGTGTGGGAAAAGTTCCATATTCCCTTTATGCCTGTATCCTTAAGACTTTCGGCCACCTCTACCGAAGACGTTTTGGGGATAGCCATGACAACTATGTCAATCTGGTTTTCTACAACATACTTGATCAGAGAATCCATTCCATATATAGGGATACCCCTTACGGTCGTTTTTCCTATAAGCGCTTCATTGCGGTCAAACATGGCGCAGATATTAAAACCTCTTTTTTCA